>NZ_JBAZUD010000051.1:0-30612 GCF_041661565.1 Mesorhizobium sp. | reverse complement strand
CAAGAAATACGGAGTGACGCTGCGCACGCTGCGTTTCTACGAAGACAAGGGCCTGCTCAACCCGCTGCGCGATGGCGCCACCCGTCTCTACACACGGCGCGACAAGGCTCGGCTGAAGCTGATCCTGCTCGGCCGCAAGGTCGGGTTCTCGCTGCGCGACGTCAAGCAGATGATGGACCTCTACGATCCGACAGGCTCCAACACCAAGCAGCTGAGGCTGGCACTGGAAAAGTCGGAAAAGCAGCTTGCCCGCCTGCAAAAGCAGCGGGCGCTGATCGACGACGCGATCAACGAGCTTGGCGGTTCGATGTCGGCCGTGCGCCAGATGCTCAGTGAACGGTCGGCGCCGCAGGCCAGCGCCGCGAGCTAAGGCTTACCACTTCCATCGAATCGAGCCGCGTGGCCTTGCCGCGCGGCTTTTTTCTGTCGCGCGGCGGACCGCGATGAAGACCCTCGCCGCTCATCCGCGCTTGCGAGACTCGCTGGTAAGACAGCCAAATTTTTTCCCAACACAAAGAATTGACGTTTACGCAAACGTCAATTCTTGCTATTCCGACCTCAACATGGCCCGCTTGCCGTCATGGCTTGATCTGTGGCCAATCCGCATTCGGAGGAAAAGCATGACGATCTACAGGGCGCCCGTCCAGGACACGCTGTTCGTGCTCAATGAGGTGCTGGGCTATCAGCGCTATTCGAACCTTCCCGGATTTGCCGACGCCACGCCGGATGTTCTCGAAGCGATCCTCGCGGAGGGCGCCAAGCTTGCTGAAAACGTCATGCATCCGCTCAACCGCGTTGGCGATATGGAAGGTTGCCTGCGCCATGACGACGGCTCGGTGACGACTCCGAAGGGCTTCAAGGAAGCCTTCGACCAGTATCGCGAGGGCGGCTGGATGGGGCTGGCCGCACCGGTCGAGTTCGGCGGCCAGGGCCTGCCTTACGCGGTGCACACCGCGGTCGCCGAGTACATGGTGTCGGCCAATATGTCGCTGATGATGTATCCGGGCCTGACGCAGGGCGCGATCGCGGCGATCATCACCCACGGCACCGACGAGCAAAAGGCCAGATGGCTGCCCAGGATGGTCGAGGGCGCCTGGACCGGCACTATGAACCTGACCGAGCCGCATTGCGGCACCGATCTCGGCCTGCTGCGCACCAAGGCGGTTCCGAACGGCGACGGCACCTACAGGATTTCGGGCCAGAAGATATTCATCTCGGCCGGCGAACACGACATGGCGGACAACATCGTCCACCTGGTGCTGGCCCGCATCGAGGGGGCGCCGGAGGGCACCAAGGGCATTTCTCTCTTCATCGTGCCGAAGCTCAAGCTCGACGCATCAGGCAATCCGGGGGAGAGGAACGCGGTCTCCTGCGGTTCGATCGAGGAGAAGATGGGTATCCACGGCAATTCGACCTGCGTCATGAACTATGACGAGGCCGAAGGCGCCTTGCTGGGCCAGGCGAATGGCGGTCTGAAGGCCATGTTCACGATGATGAACGAGGCCCGCCTCGGCGTCGGCCTGCAAGGGCTGGCTCTGTCGGAAATCGCCTACCAGAACGCCGTCGCCTATGCCAAGGACCGCTTGCAAGGCCGCTCACTGTCGGGGCCGAAAGCGCCCGACAAGAAAGCGGATCCGATCATCGTGCATCCCGACATCCGCCGCGGGCTGATGACCATGAAGGCGTTCAATGAAGCCGGGCGCGCGCTCGCGCTGTGGACAGCCATCAAGTCCGACATCGCTCATCGGTCCGGCGACGACAAGGACCGCCAGGCCGCCGACGACTACACCGGCCTGCTGACACCGGTGGTCAAGGGCGTGCTCACCGACAAGGGTTTTGATCATGCCGTCATGGCGCAGCAGGTGTTCGGTGGTCACGGTTACATCGAAGAGCACGGTATGAGCCAGTTCGTGCGCGATGCCCGCATCGCCATGATCTATGAAGGCGCCAACGGCATCCAGGCGCTCGACCTCGTCGGCCGCAAGCTCGGTCTGAACGGCGGCCGCGCCATCCAGGCCTTCTTCAAGGAGGTCGGCGAATTCTGCGAGGAAAACCGCGCCGACGAAAAGATGGCGCCGTTCACCAAGGGGTTGAAAAAGGGCCTCAACGACCTGCAGGCGGCGACCATGTGGCTGGTGCAGAACGGCATGGCCAAGCCAGACAATGCCGGCGCCGCCTCGACCGACTATATGCATCTCTTTGGTCTTGTGGCGCTGGGCTACATGTGGGCGCAGATGGCCAAGGCGGCGCAGGGCAAGACCGGCGCCAACGGCTCCCAGTCTTTCTACGACAACAAGGTCGTGACGGCCCGCTTCTTCATGGAGCGGATCATGCCGGAAACCAGCGCTCATCTCGCCCGAATTTCGAGTGGCGCCGAGACGTTGATGGCACTGCCGGCGGAAGCGTTCTAGGGTTCGCACGCCGGCGCTGCCGTGCCCTGTCTTTAAGATACGCGGAGGAAATCGTGGCGACAAATCCTGCCGAAGTGCTCTCTTTGCCCAAACCTGCGTGGGCGGCGGACGAGGTCGGCATGCTTTACGACATGGCGCACCGCTTCATGTCGGAGGAAATTGCGCCGCGCTATGACGAATTCGAAAAGAACGAGATGGTCGACCGCGAAAGCTGGTTGAAGGCGGGGGCCGCCGGCCTGCTCTGCGCCTCGATGCCGGAGGAATATGGCGGCTCCGGCGGCACCTTCGCGCATGAGAGCGCCATCATCGAGGCCATCGGCCATGTCGGCGTCGACGGCTTCGGCATCGGCCTGCACAATGCAATCGTGGCTCCATACATCCTCCACTATGGCTCGGAGGAGCAGAAGAAGCGGTGGCTGCCGAGACTGGCGACCGGGGAGCTGATCGGCGCCATCGCCATGACCGAGCCCGGCGCCGGCTCCGACCTGCAGGGCGTGAGGACGCGGGCCGAGAAGGACGGCAACCAGTACAAGATCAACGGCTCGAAGACCTTCATCACCAATGGCCAGCTCGCCAATCTCATCATCGTCGTGACCAAGACCGACCCCGACAAGGGGGCGAAGGGCACCTCGCTGATCGTCGTCGAGACCGACGATGTCGAAGGGTATGAGCGCGGCCGCAACCTCGACAAGATCGGCCTCAAGGCCAATGACACGTCCGAACTTTTCTTCAACGACGCGCGCGTGCCGACCTCGAACCTGCTCGGCCACGAGGAAGGGCAGGGTTTCGTTCAACTGATGCAGCAATTGCCGCAGGAGCGGCTGCAGATCGGCACCGGCGCCGTCGCCATGATCGAGCGGGCGCTGGCTCTCACCATCAACTACGTCAAGGAACGCCGGGCCTTCGGCAAGGCGATCATCGATTTCCAGAACACCCAGTTCAAGCTGGCCGAGCTCAAGACCGAGGCCACCATCGGCCGTGTCTTCTACAATGATTGCGTCACCCGTCACATCGCCGGCGGGCTCGATCCGGTGACGGCGTCGATGGCCAAGTACTGGCTCAGCGACCTGCAGGGAAAAGTCGTGGACGAATGCCTTCAATTGCACGGCGGCTATGGCTACATGAATGAATATCCGATCGCCCGCATGTTCCGCGACGCTCGCGTCCAGCGCATCTATGGCGGCACCAACGAGATCATGAAATTGCTGATCGGGCGCTCGCTCTGAGCGGCGTCCGATAAACCCAAGGAGCAAGAAGAATGGCTGAGGCTTATGTCTATGACGCCGTGCGCACGCCGCGCGGCAAGGGCAAGAAGGACGGCTCGCTGCACGAGGTGCCGGCCGTCCGGCTAGCCGCCAAGACGCTCGAAGCGTTGCGCGACCGCAATGGGCTGGACACCGGCACCGTCGACGACATCATCTTCGGCTGCGTCGATCCGGTCGGCGAGGCCGGCGCGGTCATTCCGCGTGCTGCGGCCTTCGAGGCCGGCTACGACACCCGGGCGCCCGGCATGCAGATCTCGCGCTTCTGCGCTTCGGGTCTGGACGCCATCAATCTGGGCGCCGCCAAGATCGCGCAGGGCGCCGACGACATCGTCATTGCCGGTGGTGTCGAATCCATGTCGCGCGTCGGCATGGGCGCCTCGGGTGGCGCCTGGTTCATGGACCCGTCCGTCGGCCTGCCTGGCTGGTTCGTGCCGCAGGGCATCTCGGCAGACCTGATCGCCACCAAATACGGCTTCTCGCGCGACGACGTCGATGCCTACGCCGTGGAAAGCCAGAAGCGCGCGGCCAAGGCCTGGGCCGACGGCCGCTTCAACAAGTCCGTCATTCCGATCAAGGATCAGAACGGCATCACCATCCTCGATCATGACGAGCACATGCGGCCCTCGACCGACATGCAGTCGCTGGCATCGCTCAATCCGTCCTTCGTCATGCCCGGCGAAATGGGCGGTTTCGATGCGGTTGCGGTGCAGAAGCATCCAGAGGTGGAGGAGGTCAACCACGTCCATCATGCCGGCAATTCGTCAGGCATCGTCGACGGCGCGGCCGCAGTGCTGCTCGGCTCGAAGAAGGCCGGCAAGGCGATGGGGCTCAAGCCACGCGCGCGCATCCGTACCTTCGCCAACATCGGCTCCGAGCCGGTTTTGATGCTGACAGGCCCGGTCGACGTCACCGAGAAGCTGCTGAAGCGCGCCAAGATGAAGCTGTCCGACATCGACCTGTTCGAGCTCAACGAGGCCTTCGCCTCGGTCGTGCTGCGCTACATGCAGGCTTTCGACATCGATCACGACAAGATCAACGTCAATGGCGGCGCCATCGCCATGGGCCATCCGCTCGGCGCCACCGGCGCGATGATCCTGGGCACGGTGCTGGATGAGCTCGAGCGCCGGGACCTGAACACCGCGCTGGTGACGCTGTGCATCGGCGCCGGCATGGGCACCGCAACGATCATCGAACGCGTCTGACGGGGAGATAAACCATGAGCTACACCAATTTCACCCTCGACACCGACGCCGACGGCATTGCCCTTGTCACCTGGGACATGCCCGGCCGTTCGATGAACGTCTTCACCGAAGAGGTGATGCGGGAACTCGATAGCATCGTCGACAAGGTCGCCGGCGACGCGACCATCAAGGGCGCGGTGATCACCTCCGGCAAGGATACGTTCTCGGGCGGCGCCGACATCACCATGCTGCAGAAGATGCTGACCGCCTTCGCCGCCGAAAAGGACCAGGATGTCGAGAAGGCCACCAAGGCGCTTTTCGAAAATGCCGGCAAAATGACCGGCCTGTTTCGCAAGCTGGAAACGTCCGGCAAGCCCTGGGTATCGGCGATCAACGGCACCTGCATGGGGGGCGCCTTCGAACTGTCACTTTCCTGCCACGGCCGCGTCGCCGCCGACGGCGACAAGGTCCGGATGGCGCTTCCCGAAGTGAAGATCGGCATCTTCCCCGGCGCCGGCGGCACGCAGCGCGTGCCGCGGCTGACCGACCAGCAGCAGGCGCTGCAGATGCTGACCTCCGGCCAGACGCTGTCGCCGCAAAAGGCCAAGTCGATGGGGCTCATCCACGAGATCGCCGAACCGGCCAAGCTGGTCGAGACCGCCAAGGCGATGATCAGGAATGGTCTCAAAGCCGTCCAGCCCTGGGACGAGAAGGGTTATAAGCTACCCGGCGGCCAGATCTATTCACCCGCCGGTTTCAATCTCTGGCCACCGGCCATAGCCATCCTGCGGCGCGAGACCCATGGCAATTATCCGGCCGCCGCCGCGATCCTCAAATGCGTCTACGAAGGGCTGCTGGTGCCGTTCGATACCGGCCTGCGCATCGAGCAGCGGTATTTCACGGAGATCATGCGGACCCGGGAAGCGGCGGCGATGATCCGCTCGCTGTTCGTCTCGCTGCAGGAACTCAACAAGGGCGCGCGCCGCCCGGCAGGCGTGCCCGAAACCAGGTTCAAGAAGATCGGCATTCTCGGCGCCGGCTTCATGGGCGCCGGCATCGCCTATGTGACGGCCAAGGCCGGCATCCCGGTGGTGCTGCTCGATCGCGACCTGGAGTCGGCCGCCAAGGGCAAGGCGCATTCCGACGGGCTGATCTCGGATCAGGTGAAAAAGGGCCGCGCCAAGCCCGAGGAGAAGGAAAAGCTGCTGTCGCTCATCACGCCGACATCAGACTATGCCGACCTTGCCGGTTGCGATCTCGTGGTCGAGGCGGTGTTCGAGGATTCCGGCGTCAAGAAGAGCGCCACCGAACAGGCGGAGTCGGTGCTCAAGGCCTCGGCGATCTTTGCGTCCAACACGTCGACCATCCCGATCACGGACCTGGCGAAGAATTCGTCGCGGCCGAAGAATTTCATCGGCGTTCATTTCTTCTCGCCGGTCGACAAGATGATGCTGGTCGAAATCATCCTGGGCAAGAAGACGGGCGACAAGGCGCTGGCGACCGCGATCGATTTCGTGCGCGCCATCAAGAAGACGCCGATCGTCGTCAACGACACGCGCGGCTTCTACGTCAACCGCTGCGTGCTTCGCTATATGTCGGAAGCCTATAAGATGCTGATCGAGGGCGTGCCGGCGCCGATGATCGAGAATGCGGCGAAGGCCGCCGGCATGCCGGTCGGCCCGCTGGCCCTCACCGACGAGACGGCCATCGATCTCGCCCAGAAGATCATGAAGCAGACGATCAGGGATCTCGGCGACGATGCGGTTGATCCCGAGCAGATGGCGCTGATCAACACCATGGTCGACGAGCATGGCCGCTTCGGCCGCAAGAACGGCAAGGGCTTTTATGATTATCCCGCCAAGCCGGCCAAGAAAAAGCTGTGGCCCGGCCTCAGGGATCTCTACCCGCAGCTCAAGCCGGAGAAGGTCGATTATGAGGAAGTCCAGCAGCGGCTGCTGGTCACCATCGCGCTGGAGGCGGTGCGGGTGATGGAAGAAGGCATCGTCACCGATCCGCGCGAGGCCGATGTCGGCTCGATCCTGGCCTTCGGCTTCGCGCCCTATACCGGCGGCGTGTTGTCCTACATCGACGGCATCGGCGCCAAGGCATTCGTCAAGATCGCCAAGGGCTTGCGGAAGAAGTACGGCGCCGAGTTCAAGGCGCCAAGGCTGCTGGTCGACATGGCCGAGAAGGGCGAGACCTTCTATGAGCGCTTCGACCCCTATGCCAAGGGCAACGTGAAGCAGGCCGCCTGACGCATGGGCAGAGTCGCAAGTGTGACAGCGTCCTTTGCGCGTCCAACAGGACACGCGGCGCTGTAATGTATGTCTGGGCGCGCATGGCGCGCATGCTGGCCACGGCGCGAAGCCGTGGCCCCTATTCGATGGGCGGTGAAGGTCGGCTGGCCTTTCGCTGCCTGCCGACAGACATCGATTTCAACATCCATCTCAACAATGCGCGCTACATGATGCTGGCCGATCTTGGCCGCATCGACCTGTTCGTTCGTGCCGGCCTCATCACGCTGGCGCGGAAAAACGGATGGGCGCCCATGATGGGCGGGCTGCAATCGGTCTACGCGCGCGAGATCAGGCTGTGGCGCCGCTTCGAAGTGGTGTCATCGATCGAAACCTGGGAGGGCACGCAGGTCATAGGCAGGCATCGCTTCGTCCTCGACAATGGCGAGACGGCGGCGCTGATCCTGACGACAGCCGGCGTCTACGACCGCAAGGCCCGCCGTTTCATCGACATTGACGAGGTTGTCGCGGCCCTCGGCCACAAGGCGAAGCCACGACCGCTGACGCAGGCGGAGCAGGATTTCATGACATCGCACCATGGCCTTCGCGGCTTGGCCAAGGGCGGAGCTTGACTGCGCGAACCGCAATCCTGCGGACACAAAATGGCGGCGGGCGCGGCAGGGTTGGCGGTGGACAAACCATTATCCGCGGACTAGAAGAAAAAGGTATTTTTTCCTGCATCGAAGGAGAGCACGTCATGCTCTCGCACGACCGAGTCTGGGCCGCCATAGACGCTCTTGCCGAGCGCTATTCGCTTTCGGCCTCGGGGCTGGCAAAGCGCGCCGGGCTCGATTCGACCGCCTTTAACAAGTCGAAACGCCTGTCGTCGGATGGCCGGCCGCGCTGGCCCTCGACCGAATCGCTGGCCAAGATCATCGAGGCGACGGGCGCTTCGCTCGACGAATTCACCGGGCTCATCGAAGGCCGGGTCTCCATCCATGCCGCATCGGCCGGCGCCAGGCGCTCCGTGCCATTGCTCGGCTTCGCCCGGGCCGGCGCCGGCGGCTTCTTCGACGATGCCGGGTTTCCGGCCGGCCAGGGCTGGGACCTGGTCGAATTGCCCGCGCAATCCACCGAAAGCGCCTATGCCCTACAGGTGCAGGGGGATTCGATGCTGCCGCTGTACCGCGATGGCGACGTCCTCATCGTCGAGCCGGGCGCAACGACCCGCAAGGGCGACCGCGTCGTCGTCAAGACGATCGCCGGCGAGGTGATGGCCAAGGTGCTTGACCGCCAGACGACAAGGTCGATCGCACTGGTCTCGCTCAATCCCGATCATCCGGACCGCGACATCCCCATGCGCGATGTCGAGTGGGTGGCGCGGATCGTCTGGGCAAGCCAGTAGGTCCGGCCGATGCGGCTCCCTCATCTTGCCCTTGCGGTCCTGATGGTCCCTGTGATGGCGGCCATGGTGATCGCTGGCGGTCGCACCGTCAAAGGCGGGGACAGCGTCATCGCGGTGGATCAGATCGATCCAGGCGCCGATGTGGCCGTGGGAGAAGGCGCCGACACGGTTCCTGAAGAACCAGCCACCTCCGCCATACCTGCTCCAGAGCCGCCAGGACCGGCCTTTCATTCGAGAGCGATCGACCCGGAGATCGTTGCGCCGCCTTCGCTGCCCGCCGAGGGGCTTGAGCGCGTCGAACCGCGCGCGCCGCTGAGCAAGCTGGCGCTGGCCGTGCCGCCCAAGCCGAAAATGCCCGACGACTGGAACGGCACAAAATTGTTCCAGCCGATGGCTCCGTCCGCGGGCCTGATCGAGGCGAAGGGTTATTCGGTGGCGGTGTCCGGCATCGACATCGTCAGGCAGGACGAGACCTGCGACACTGATGGCAAGACCTGGCCGTGCGGCGCGCGGGCACGGTCGGCGTTCCGCGCTTTCCTGCGGGGCCGCGCGGTGGTCTGCACGGTTCCGCCCGAGGGCGGCCGTGACGTGATCGCCGCCGAATGCCGGATCGGCAAGCAGGATGTCGGTCAATGGCTGGTCGAAAACGGCTGGGCGCGCGCCGCCAGGGGCGGACCGTATGTCGAGGCCGGCAACATGGCGCGCACCGCCAAGAAGGGAATTTTCGGGGTGGCTCCGAACTTGTCGGGCATGCCGGCGATGCCAGCCGAAACGAGCCCGGCGCCTCAGGCGCCGAGTTCGATCCTGGAAGACGTCGACGGCGACCTCACACCAACTGACCCGCCAGCGCCCGCCCGATGAGCGCCCGCGTTTCGGCAATGCCGTAGAGCGCCGCGAACGACCCGAAGCGCGGTCCGCGCTCCTGGCCGATCAGCACCTGATAGATCATCTGGAAGAACGCGCCCGAGACGCCTGGTCCGCCTTCGGGACTCTGCTTGGAATGATCCTGGTAGCGTTCGATCCTGCGCGCAGCGTTGAGTGAAGCATTCTGGATCGCCTCGCCATTGGCGTCCGCCGGCAGTTCGCCAAGCGCCTTGTCGAGGGCTTCCAGCGCTTCGCGCTCGACGTCGTCGGCCGGCCGGAAGGTCTTCGCCGGCTTCACGAAATCGTCGAAATAGCGGATCGCATGGCCGACGAGCTGGTCGAGTTCCGGGTGCGTTTCCGGCGTTACCCCTTGTGTATGGCGCGAAATGAAGCCCCACAGCACGTCCTTGTTCTGCGCGTTCGAGGCGCTGACCAGATTGAGCAGCAGCGAGAACGGCACCGGCATGTCGATCGCCGGCGGGTTGCCGTCATGCATGTGCCAGACCGGGTTGCCCAGCCGCTCCTTCCAGTCCTGCCGTGGATACGCGGCGAGGAAGGCATAATATTCGTCCACCGCCCTTGGGATGACATCGAAATAGAGCTTCTTGGCCTGTCGCGGCCGCTGGTACATGTAGAGTCCGAGGCTCTCGGTCGGCGCATAGGCCAGCCACTGGTCGATGGTCAGCCCGTTGCCCTTCGACTTCGAGATCTTCTGGCCATTCTCGTCCAGGAACAGTTCGTAGACGAAGTGTTCCGGAGCCCGGCCGCCCAGGATGTCGCAAATGCGGTCATAGACCACCGCATTGGTCTGGTGGTCCTTGCCGAACATTTCGAAATCGACGCCCAGGGCCGCCCAGCGCATGCCGAAATCGGGCTTCCATTGCAGCTTCACCCGGCCGCCGGTCACCGACAGCGTCGTCTCCGTGCCTTCATCGTCGAAGGTGATGGTGCCGGCCTTTGCGTCGACATGCTTCATCGGCACATACAGCACGCGGCCGCTCTTCGGCGAAATCGGCAGGAACGGGCTGTAGGTCGCCTGCCGTTCGGCGCCCAGCGTCGGCAGCATCACGGCCATGATCTTTTCATAGCGTTCGGCGGCGCGCAGCAGCATCGCGTCGAAGCGGCCCGTCTTGTAGTATTGCGTTGCGCTGGCGAATTCATAGTCGAAGCCGAACGTGTCCAGGAAGCGGCAGAGCATGGCATTGTTGTGATCGGCAAAGCTCGCGAAGTCGCCGCCGAACGGATTGGGAACCGACGACAGCGGCATGTGCAGGTAGGGCTCCAGCGCCGCGCGGTCCGGCACGCTGTCGGGTATCTTGCGCATGCCGTCCATATCGTCGGAAAAGCACAGCAGCCGCGTCGCGACCTTGTCCTGGGTCAGGACGCGAAAGGCATGGCGCACCATCGACGTCCGCGCCACCTCGCCGAACGTGCCGATATGCGGCAGGCCGGACGGACCGTAGCCTGTCTCGAACAGGATGGTTTCGGGGAAATCGGTGCCTTTGTAGCGCGCGATGATCTTCCTGGCTTCCTCGAAAGGCCAGGCCTTGCTCTCGGCCGCGGCCGCCAGCAATTCGGGATTGAGATCGACGATGTTTGATCCCGCCATATCAACGTCTTCCATATCATTCGCCGGCATGGCCGGAAGGTGGAGTTCAGCGCGGTCTCTAGGCGTGCGTGGCCGGAGCGTCAACGCGTGCGGCGCTTTTTCCTTGCGGCGTCAATAGCGCGTCCCTACCTTCGGGTCTCTGTTCAAGGAGAAGATAGTGCCGACACCGCATGAAGCGCTGATCTACCTGATGGTCATCACCTCGGCCTCCGACAGCGACATGACCGATCTCGAACTGGCCCGGATCGGCGATGTCGTGCGCACATGGCCGGTGTTCGAGGATTTCAATCAAGACCGGTTGGTGGGGGTCGCCCAGTCCTGCCAGAAGATGCTGCACGAAAAAGGCGGGCTGGAAGGCGTGCTGGCGCGCGTCGCAAAGGCCCTGCCTGAGCGCTTGCGCGACACCGCCTATGCCGCCGCCTTCGAGGTGGCTGCCGTCGACCTAGAAATGCGCCTGGAGGAAGTGCGGGTGCTGCAACTCATCCGCCGCGAACTCGACCTCGATACGCTGACCGTCGCCGCCATCGCCCGTGCCGCCAAGGCGCGGCTGCGCACATTGACTTAGGGCGCCGCGATCTCCCGTGCACCTGAAACGGGCGTCGACCGGATCAGAAAACGCTGACCGGGATCAGTAAAAACTGACCGGGACCGGATCAGTAAAAACTGACCGGGAAATAGCGCAGGTAGAATTCGGCGAACGTACCCTTCATCGAGATCTCCTGCAGCGCGTAATCGAGCGCCGCGGCCAGCGCCGGATCGTTTAGCCGGGTGGCGATGGCCATTCCGGTACCCAGATATTCCGGCGCCAGATAGGGACCGCCGGCAAAGCGGCAGCAGTCCGCCGCGTCCGACCCGCCGAGCCAGAAGGCCAGGCGCATGCCGTCGCCAAAGGCGGCGTCGAGCTTGCCGGCCTTGAGGGCGGCATAGAGGTCTTCCGGCTTGTCGAAAGCCACGACCTGGACGGTGTTGAAATAGTCGCGCAGCATGCGCTCATGCGCCGAGCCTGATATCACCCCGACCCGCTTGCCGCGCAGCTTGCCGGAGATGGGTCCGGTCAGCGCGATGTTCCTCGGCATGACGAAGCGCGCCGGAAACTGCAGGTAGGAACGCGAGAAGAGATATGTCTGGCGCGATTGCGGCGTCGCCGCGATGCCGGCGATGATCGCTTCGCCTTCGCCTTTCTCCAGTGCTCCCTCCAGTTCGGCCCAGGGCAGGGCCTGGACCTGGCATTTGTCGACGATTCCGAGTTCGGCGCAGATGGCGCGCGCCAGATCGATGTGGAAACCGGCCAGCTTTCCGGTGCCGTCGATGAAATTGAAGGGTGGAAAATCCGTGGTGGTCAGGAATCTCAGCCGGGGGAGCGCCGAGAGGTCCGGCTTCGGCAACCGCTCCTTGGCGTCCCAGAGCACCGGAACCTGAGGCTCCGCGGAGGCCGCGCGCGCGCCGCCGGCAGGCCCCGCCGCCGCGACCAGCATCGACGCAATGAGGAGTGACCTCCACTGAAACGCCACGATAAACTCCGCCGCACGCGTGCTCCACCGGGTTTTGGTACGAAAATGGGGCAGGTACAATGCTTTTTGATTTCAACACGCCAAATTCGGGATATGATTTGGCGGGTTTGCAAACAGCAGTGGCCGACTCGGTTGGAGGACAGACGTCGGCAGCCACAGGGCAAGCGGGTGGTTTGCAATCCGTGGTCGTAGGCAATGTGCGGGGTAAGGCGCAGGCCAACGATCGCAGTGTACAAGGCAACATGGGATTTATGTTGCGATGGGTCAGTTCGATCGCACGCTGGAATTCATAGATCAACTGCGGCACGCCGGAACGGCGGCCGCGGTCTGTGAGCAGCTTCTGGGCATAACATCCGGTTTCGGTCTCACCGCGCTGATGGCGGGAACCGTGCCGCAGCCCGGCACGCCGACCGGCCAGCAGAAACAGCATGTGCTCCTCTGCGATTGGCCCGGCGAGTGGCTGGAGCGCTATGTCGCGCGCAACTATGTCGATCACGATCCGGTCGTCAGCCATATGAAACAGCTACAGGCGCCATTCCAGTGGCGCGACGCCTCGCAGGGCGTCAGCTCCGACAAGAGCAGCGGCGAAGTGATGGGCGATGCCGGGACGTACAAGTTGCGCGACGGGTTGGCCTTTCCCCTGATCACGCTCGACGGCCAGATCGTCATGGTGTCGCTGGGGGGCGAGGCCGTCGAACTGTCGGCGGCCGAATTTGGACTTGTGTCGCTGGTGTCGACCTACGCGGTAGGCCGAGCCATGCAACTGCACACCATGGCGGACAAGACCATCGACCATATCGAGCTGACGCCGCGCGAGCGCGAATGCCTGCAGTGGGCCGCCGTCGGCAAGTCCGAATGGGAGATATCGCAGATCCTTGGAATCTCCGAACACACGTCGGAGAAACATCTTCTTAACGCCAAAAGCAAACTCGGTGCCGTCAACCGGGTTCAGGCCGTCGCCGAAGCGATAAGGCGCGGCTACATTAGTTAGGTCGGCCGTGCCGACTGAGAAATTCTTCCCTGCGTGATCACGCAATTTTGTCATTGAGGCACGGCCGTATCTTCCTCTGAACCCAGGAGACGGCGGAATGCTTTTTTCTTTAACAACCCGGGAATTGATGGAACGTCCCGACCTTTGGGAGGCCGTCCATCGTCTGCGCTACAAGATATTTGTCGAGGAGATGGGATGGGACGACCTCAGGCGCCCCGACGGGCTCGAACGCGACCAGTTCGATCACGACGAGGCCGTCCATCAGATCGTCATCAGGGGCGACGAAGTCGCCGGTTACCAGAGGCTCTTGCCGACGACGCGCGGGCATCTTCTGACCGAAGTGCTGACCGACCTCTATGAAGGGACGCCTCCCTCGGGCCCGCATATCTTCGAGTTGACCCGTTATGCAGTGGCACCCGGCTACCGCGACGGTCGCCGCGGCGTATCGACCGTCGGCACCGAACTGATCGCGGGCTTCGTCGAGTGGGGGCTGAAGCGCGGCGTCAACCAGATGATCATCGAGTTCGAGCCCATGTGGGTCCTGCGCGCGTTGCAACTGCATTTCCTGGCGACGCCGCTGGGGTACCAGCGCACCTACGGCAACCAGCAGGTCGTGGCGACCCTGCTCACCTTCGACGAGCACACGCTCGACGTGGTGCGCTCACGCCGCAACCATCATGCCCCGGTGCTGGCCAGGGGATATCCCGACATGCTCGGCCAAAGGAGGGCATCGTGATGTCGGAAATGGCCATGACCACACATCCGCGGCCCGAATTCCGCAACCACACACTGGTCGTCACCGTGTCGTCCAATGACGGCCGGCCGGTGCTGGACAGGCGAGCCTATGAAAGCCTGGCCAGGACCTTCCATGAGGCTGCCGATGATGACGAGGTTCGTGTCGTCGTGCTGCGCGGTTTGGCGGGCTGTTTCTGTCTTGGCGGCGACTTCTCGGAATTTCTCGACGCCACCAAGCACCAGAAGCTGATCGCCGCCGTCACCGACCTGTTCCGCACGCTGGCGACGTTCCCCAAGCCCATCCTTGCCTGTGTCGACGGCGATGCTGTCGGTGTCGGCTGCACCATCCTGTTCCACTGCGACATGGTGATCGCGTCGAACCAAAGCACCTTCCGGGTGCCGTTCGTCGATTTCGGCCTGGTGCCGGATGCGGCGACCAGCATCCTGGCGCCGCGAAAGCTCGGCTATGCCGGCGCTTTCCGCTTCTTCTGCCTCGGCGACACGCTTCGCGCCGAGGACGCCAGGGCGCTCGGCCTCGTCTCCGAGATCGTGCCGGCGGGCAGCGTCGAGGACGCCGCCCTCGGCCGGGCACGGCAGCTTGCCAAGAAACCGGTCGCCGCCCTGCTGCAGACTCGTGGTCTGCTCAAGGGCAACACCGGGGAGCTGTGCGATCGCATCGACCAGGAGATCTCGCTGTTCCAGCAGGCGCTGCAGGATGACACGACGCTGCGCCGGTTGCAGCGCATCGCGCGGCTCGCGGCCTGAGGACCGCGACCCGACAGATCATCACCGCGCCGCGCGGCCCCACGGCCGCGCGGCGCGAAAGCATCAGTCCTGCTTGCCCAGGAATGACGGCCCTTCGCCGATGATCTTCTTGTCCTCCTTGCCGATCACGTCGAGATCGCGCCCGTCATACGGCAACGAGAGCAGGACGCGGCGCATGACGGCCAGCCGGGCGCGGCGCTTGTCATTGGCCCGCACGATGATCCACGGCGCGAATTTCTTGTGGGTGCGTTCGAACATTTGGTCGCGCGCCTTGGTGTAGTCTTCCCATTTCGTGACGCCGGCAATGTCGATCGGCGAGAACTTCCAGTTTTTCAGCGGGCTGAAGCGGCGATCGTGAAAGCGCTCGAGTTGCGTCTCTTGGCCGATATTCAGCCAGAACTTGAAAAAGTGGATGCCCTCATTGCTGATCATCCGTTCGAAATGCGGCGCCTCTTCAAGGAACTGCTCGTGCTGTGCCGGCGTGCAGAAGCCCATCACCGGCTCGACACCGGCACGGTTGTACCAGGAGCGGTCGAAGGTGACGAACTCACCTGCCGTAGGGAAGTGTTCCACGTAACGTTGGAAATACCACTGTCCGCGCTCCGGTTCGGTCGGCTTGGTCAGCGCCACGTTGCGCGCCGTTCGCGGGTTCATGTATTGGTGCAGGACGAAGATCGTGCCGCCTTTTCCGGCGGCGTCACGCCCCTCGAACAGCGCCATCACGCGCTTGCCTGTCGACTGCAACCAGGCCTGCGCCTTGACCAGCTCGATCTGCAACAGCTCGAGCGTCTTGTCGTACTCGTCGCCTTTCATCTGCTTGTCGTAGGGGTAGCCGCCGGCGGTCAGCTTGTTGCCCTCGATCCAGTCGGGCAGCGTCGGATTCTCGATGTCGAATTCCCGGGCCTTGCCGTCGACCATGATCTTGAGCGGCGTGGATGTCGGCGTTGCGGGACTATCCTTGGTTTTTTTCATCGAAAGGAACCCTTTCCAGTCTGTGGACTCATGCTATTGGGAGCCATTACGGCACCGCGCACCACTCTGGGCGCGCGGTGCACGCTGTGGCACTTTCGATTTGCGCATGATCCTTTCCGAAAATCGATTCCGATTTTCAGGGACAGGCGCTGGACCGGTCCAGCGGAAGGTTCCGCAGCCGGCCGACAGGGTGGGAGGGCGCGCACGCGCGGGCGAATGACTGACCTCGACTCAGGGCGGAAAAGCACGGCACGGGTATTGGGGGCCAGGCTGTGGAGCAGTCGGTGGCTGCTTGCCGCGGGTGTCGTGTCCGTTTTGATGGTCTATGCCTTTGCCGGAATCTCCGCCCACGTGCTGGTGCCGGCGCTGCTCCTGCTGCTTGCGGCGGCCTTTTTGCCGACGGCCGGCACCGGCCAGTTCGCGCAGCGCGTGCCGGCGATCGAGGCCATTGGCCTGCAAAGGCTTTCCGGAGAGTATCTGGCGGCCGCCGTCGCCGATCCGCTGATCATTTTCGACCGGACCGCCACCATCGTCCATGCCAATGCCGCCGCCTTCGCGGCTTTCGGCGGGATCGCGCCGGGCATGTCCCTGTCGTTGAAATTCCGCGCGCCGGAGATGCAGGCATTGCTGGACGGCATCCTGTCGGGTGACGTCGCTTCGGACGTCGTCGACTACGTGGAGAAACTTCCGGTCGAACGTGCCTACCGTGTCAGCGCCTCCTCGGTTGGCCACGGCACGGATCTCTATGTGCTGGTGTTCAAGGACCAGAGTGAAACGCGCAGGATCGACCGCATGCGCGCCGACTTCATCGCCAATGCCAGTCATGAATTGCGCACGCCGCTCGCCTCCATCGCCGGCTTCATCGAAACGCTGCGCGGTCCTGCCCGCAATGATCCGGCTGCGCGTGAACAGTTCCTGCAGATCATGCAGAGCCAGACCAGCCGCATGGCGCGCCTGATCGACGATCTGTTGTCGCTGTCACGGCTTGAGATGAAGCCTTATCTGAAGCCTGGAACCGAGGTCGACCTGCGTAGGACCGTCGAGAGCGTCATCGATTCGCTTGGACCCTTGGCCAGTGACAACAACGTCGTCATCGAACGGGACTTCGCCGAAGGGCCTCTTAACGTGCCCGGCGACCGAGACGAGCTTTTTCAGGTTTTCGAGAACCTTCTGGAAAACGCCTGCAAATACGGTCAGTCGGGCGGTCGCGTCGTGGTGTCGATCGCGCACAGCGATGCCGGATCCGAACCGGGCATCGACGTGATCATAAGGGATTTTGGCCCGGGTATCCCCGAGGAGCACATTCCGCGCATTACCGAGCGCTTCTACCGTATCGATGTCGAGACCAGCCGGACGCAGAAGGGCACCGGGCTTGGCCTGTCGATCGTGAAGCACATCCTGACGCGCCACAACGCCAGGCTTTCGATCAAGTCGGAGGTCGGCAAGGGCGCGGCGTTCTCGGTTCATTTGCCGACGCACGGATAGAGCCCTAGTTTTCCAGGCAGCCGTTTCTTTTTTCTGTCATCGCGCTAGCGTATCAGCAGGGATTCGAGGAAACGACTCAAGATCAAGACACTCCCATGGGAAGGCATTTCGTCCATGCAGTCCGTGCACATCGTCAGCGCCTATGATGAAGAACTGAAATATCTGTCCAAGCGCATCGCCGCGATGGGCGGCCATGCCGAACGCATGGTCGAACAGGCGGTCGCTGCCCTGGTCAATGCCGACCCCGGGCTGGCCCAGAAGGTCATCCGCGACGATGCCGTGCTGGATGAGGGGCAGCGCGAGATCGACGACAAGGCGATCATCATCATTGCCAGGCGCCAGCCGATGGCGACGGACCTGCGCGAGATCGTTGGGGCCATCCGGATTTCCGCCGACCTCGAACGGGTAGGGGATCTCGGCAAGAACGTTGCCAAGCGGGTTGTCGCCGTCACGGACGGGCGCCAGCCGACCAGCCTTTTCCGTGGCCTCGAGGCCCTTGCCAACCTGGCGCTGACGCAGCTCAAGGAAGTGCTAGACGTCTACGCATCGCGCTCGGTGGACAAGATCGGCTTCGTGCGCGACCGCGACGATCAGATCGATGCCATGTACACGTCGCTGTTTCGTGAGTTGCTGACCTACATGATGGAAGATCCGCGCAACATCACCCCCTGCACGCATCTGCTGTTCTGCGCCAAGAACATCGAGCGCATCGGCGATCACGCCACCAACATCGCCGAGACCATCTATTACATCGTCACCGGCGAGCAGATGCCGGCTGAGCGGCCGAAAGGCGACAACACCGACACGATCAGCATCTCCGCGACGCTTTCGGTGACCTGAACGGTGCCCTCTCGAAGGCTTTGCGGAATCGAGCCGGCTTGTTCGAGCCCGATCGCGACCTGCTGCTTCGGATCGAGGCGCAATTCCATCGGCAACTTCCCGCGGTTCTCGCCGCGATCACGCTGACCTGCGTTCCTCAATTGCGGTTTCGCAAGGATGGCTGGCGCCACGACAAACAGGCGAACAGCACCGAAACAACAGCTTTGTGCCGGCCGAAGGAAGCCCGGCCGATGCTATTCGCTATTCGCTGTTCAGCGACTGCGGCGCCGCTCCGACGCCGGCTGGAACGCCAGGCGGGCGTGGTATTTGCAATAGGGGCCGGTCTCTGCGGCCTCGTTGCCACAGAAATTGAAGTCTTCAGAAAGCGGGTCGCCGTTCGGCCATTTGCAGGTGCGTTCGGTCAGTTCGACGAGCTGCAGATGCCGCGAGATCGGAACGACGACATTCTCGACCGGCCTGACATAGTGGCGCGCCACCGGCTCGGCGTCGAACTGGGTCTGCAGGGCCGTCGCGCCGATGGATGTCGTGACGTGGCGTACCGCCGTCGCGGCGCGAGCCACCGACTTCTGGACGGTGGATCCCTGCGCCGTCTTCTTCTGCCGTGCCGGCGTCGCTGTGGCGCGTCCGCGGCCCGAGAGTTTCAGCCGGTGCACCTTGCCGATGACCGCATTGCGGCTGACCCCACCAAGCTGGGCGGCAATCTGGCTTGCGCTCAGACCCTCCGACCACAGTTTCCTGAGAAGTTCTACCCGCTCGTCAGTCCAGTTCATGAGACCGCGCTCCTGCTAAGCGTGAGGCCGAATCCATTCCCGCCCCGGCAACATTTGCCGGGGCAGACACCACATATATCTGGTGATTAGGTCCGCCGCACGAAATCTAGTTATTTCTCGACTACAACTACCCTATGCGCTGACTCGGTGACAAGAGTCCCAAGTGCAACACGAATCGGTTTTTTCGGTTTTCCCCAACTTGACCGGTCGCTTATGAGCCGGCGTCTTGTCAGGGGGCTTGGCGCGCGTCGCCACGCGACGTTTTCATTGACTTCACGGCCGAAAAACACGATAAGCCGCAAAGGCCGCCGCTTTGGCGGCTTTTTTGATTTTCCGGTACCGGAGACGCATATAATGAGCGGTTCGGCGCTTTACGAGACCTTTGCTCGCGCACCCCTGGCCTTCGACCATGGGGAAGGCACCTGGCTGGTTACCGACAAGGGCGAGCGATATCTCGATTTCGCGGGCGGCATCGCGGTGAATTCGCTGGGCCATAGCCATCCGCATCTGGTCGCGGCGCTCACGCAACAGGCCGCGAAGCTGTGGCATGTTTCCAACCTCTATCAGATTCCGGAGCAGAACCGGCTTGCCGAGCGGCTGGTCGAGGCCACCTTCGCCGACAAGGTGTTCTTCACCAATTCCGGCGCCGAGGCGCTGGAATGCGCGATCAAGACCGCGCGGCGCTACCATTTCGTCAAGGGCCATCCGGAGCGGTTCCGCATCATCACCTTCGAAGGTGCCTTCCATGGCCGCACGCTGGCGACCATCGCGGCGGGCGGCCAGTACAAATATCTGGAGGGCTTCGGACCCAAGGTCGAAGGCTTCGATCAGGTCGGTTTCGACGACATCGATGCCGCCGAGAAGGCGATAATGCCCGAAACCGCCGCGATCCTGATCGAACCGGTGCAGGGCGAGGGCGGTATCCGCCCGGTCCCGGCGCAGTCGCTGAAGCGGCTCCGGCATCTGTGCGAACAGCACGGCCTGCTCCTGATCTACGACGAGGTCCAATGTGGCATCGGCCGCACCGGCAAACTGTTCGCGCATGAATGGTCCGGGGTGACGCCTGACATCATGGCGATCGCCAAGGGCATTGGCGGCGGCTTCCCGATGGGTGCCTGCCTGGCAACCGATGAGGCGGCCATCGGCATGACAGCTGGCGTGCACGGCACCACCTTCGGCGGCAATCCCTTGGCCATGGCCGTCGGCAACGCCGTGCTCGACGTGGTGCTGGAAGACGGCTTCCTGGAAGATGTCCAGCGCAAGGCGCTGCTCATGAAGCAGGGGCTTGCCTCGGTGGCAGACGAATTTCCGGAAGTGATCGAGGAGATCAGGGGCACCGGCCTCATGCTCGGCCTCAAATGCGCGATGCCCAACACCAAGGTCAACCTGGCGTTGCGCGACCATCATCTGCTGGCGGTTCCGGCCGGCGACAATGTCATTCGCCTGCTGCCGCCGCTCACGGTCTCCGACGCCGAAATCCACGACGCGCTGGACCGCATCAGAGCCGGCGCAAAGGGCCTTGTGGAGGCGATCGCCTCCGCCGCCGCGAAGTAATGCGGAAACATTCCTGATGTCAGTTCGCCATTTCACCGATCTTTCCGCCGTTTCCGAGGGCGACCTGCGCTCCATGCTCGACGACGCGGTGGTGCGAAAGGCCCGTCTCAAGGCCGGGGAGCGGACCAGGCCGCTCGACGGCAAGGTGCTGGCCATGATCTTCGACAAGCCGTCGACACGCACGCGCGTCTCCTTCGATGTCGGCATGCGCCAGCTCGGCGGCGAGACCATCATGTTGACCGGCACCGAGATGCAGCTCGGCCGCTCCGAGACCATCGCCGACACCGCCAAGGTGCTGTCGCGCTATGTCGATGCGATCATGATCCGCACCACTTCGCATGAGCGGCTGCTGGAATTGACCGAGAACGCCACCGTTCCCGTCATCAACGGGCTGACCGACGACACCCATCCCTGCCAGCTGATGGCCGACATCATGACCTTCGAGGAGCATCGCGGCCCGGTGGCCGGCAAGACCATTGCCTGGACCGGCGACGGCAACAACGTGCTGCATTCGCTGCTCGAGGCCTCGGCGCGCTTCCGCTTCAATCTCAATGTCGCCGTACCCGAAGGCAGCGAGCCGGCGCGCAAGCATGTCGACTGGTCTCAGGCCCATGGCGGCAAGCTGCACTTCACCCGCTCGCCGGAGGAGGCCGTCGATCAAGCCGATTGCGTGGTCACCGATTGCTGGGTGTCGATGGGCCAGGAGCATCGCGCGCGCGGCCACAACGTCTTCTCGCCCTACCAGGTCAACGCCAAGCTGATGGCCCGGGCCAAGCCCGACGCCCTGTTCATGCATTGCCTGCCGGCGCATCGCGGCGAGGAGGTGACCGACGAGGTCATCGACGGCCCGAACTCTGTCGTCTTCGATGAGGCCGAGAACCGGCTCCACGCCCAGAAAGCCGTGCTCGCATGGTGCCTTGGGGCTTGAAGTGCCTTGGAGCTTGAAGCGTCTGGCAGCTTGATCTCCGGTGATGTGATGCCTATCTGCGCCGCATCACGCAAATCAAGCGCGTTTCGACGCATGCGCCCCGGAGGGCGGCATGGCCGCGCCCCGGAGCTTTGTCATGTTGGAAACACATCAATTGGCTGAACATCACCGCAAACTCGGCGAATTCGGCTACGCCGGCGACGACCACGTCGTTCCCTTCGAGGTCGGCCCGCTCGACGTGCGCGGCCGCACGGTCCAGCTCGGGCCCATGCTCGACGCCATTCTTACCCGTCACGATTATCCGGAACCGGTGGCCCGCCTCCTGGCGGAAGCCTGCGTGCTGACGGTGCTGCTCGGCACCTCGCTGAAATTCGAAGGCAAGTTCATCCTGCAGACCCGCACCGACGGGCCGGTCGACATGCTGGTGGCGGATTTCACGACGCCTTCGGCATTGCGCGCCTATGCGCGCTTCGACGCCGAGAGGCTCGAGGCTCTGGTCGCGGCCGGCGACACGTCCCAGCAGACCCTGCTCGGCAGCGGCGTTTTGGCGCTGACCATCGACCAGGGCGCCCATACACAACGCTATCAGGGCATCGTCCAGCTTGACGGCGAGACCTTGGAAGACGCCGCGCGGACCTATTTCCGCCAGTCGGAACAGATCCCGACCGATATCAGGCTTTCGGTCGCCAAGCTTCTGACGCCCGGCGTCGGCGGCGCGCGCGAGCAGTGGCGGGCCGGCGGCATCCTGGCGCAGTTCCTGCCGCAATCGCCGGAGCGTATGCGCGTGCCGGACCTGCCGGGCGGCGATGGCGATCCGCGCGAGGAGGTCCACGATCCCGCCGACAATTCCTGGCGCGAACTGCTGGCGCTGCTCGGCACCATCGAGCCTACCGAACTGATCGACCCGACGATCGGCGCCGAGCGGCTGCTGTTCAGGCTGTTCCATGAGCATGGCGTGCGGGTGTTCGGCGGTGTTCCGGTCGCCGACCAGTGCTCATGCTCGCGCGACAAGATCCGCGGCATTCTCGAGGGCTTCTCCGCGCAGGAGATCGCCGACAGCACCGAGGACGGCGGCATCCACGTCGCCTGCGAGTTCTGCTCGACACAGTATGACTTCGACCCGGCGGAATTCGCGCCCCAGTAAGGAAGCTCCGGTTCCTCGCCCCGCTTTGCGCGGGCGGGGACCTTGGATCCTCTCAGTTCACCGTACGCCTTGTCCCCGGCAGGTCGAGCGAGAAGGCGGGAATGGCGATGTCGAACGTCTCGCCACGCTTGTTGCGCATCGTGTAGTGCCCGACCATGATCCCTGAGGGCGTCGAAAGCGGACATCCGGATGTGTATTGATAGCTGTCGCCGGGATTGAGCTCGGGCTGGTCGCCGACCACGCCCGGCCCGCGCACTTCCTCCACCCGGCCGGCGCCGTCGGTGATGTGCCAGTAGCGCGACATCAACTGCACGAACTCGTCCGACTGGTTGTCGATCGTTATCTGGTAGCCCCAGACATAGCGGTTCTCCGAAGGGTCCGAGCGATCCTCCATATAGAATGGCCTGACCTGCACTTCGATGTTGTGCGTGACGGCGCTGTACATGGGCTGCTCCAACAATACGGGGTAAGTTTTCGGCGCTCGCTGCCGGCAGGTCAACCGGCGCGTCTTGTCGCGCCTGGCTCGGAAAGGCAGGTGTCGGCAAAGAATGTCATTTAAGTGACACATGACAATGATGGTGTGCGCGAACCGGGCGACTCGGCGCTCTGTCGAACTGTCGAAAACGGTCATCAAGCGGACCGTCTTTTCTGGAGTGACCGGACCTCGATGGAACTTACCTTCATAGCCGCCACGCTTTCCGTCGCTCTCATTGTTTCAAACGCCGCCAGCATCCTGCTCGCTGCTTCACGTCTGAAACGGCGAACCACCATTGCGCTGCCGGCCGAGGCGCGGCCGGTATCGATCGTGGTGCCGTCGCGTGGCGTCGAGCCGTTCACGCAAGAAACGCTTGATCGGGCATTTTCGCTCGACTGGCCGCGTTATGAATTGATCTTCTGCGTCGCCAACGCCGACGACCCCGTGGTCAGGCTGATCCGCGCCGCCATTGGCCGCTTTCCAGACGTGCGTGCGCGGCTGCTGATCGGCGACGATCGCATCAGCGCCAATCCCAAACTCAACAATTGCGTCAAGGGCTGGGACGCGGCGCGCCACGACTGGGTCATCCTGGCCGACTCCAACGTGCTGATGCCGCGGGACTACGTCCAGCACATGATGGCGGCTTGGCGGGCGGACACTGGCCTGGTCTGTTCGACGCCGATCGGCTCGCGGCCGGTCGGCTTCTGGGCAGAAGTCGAATGCGCTTTCCTCAATACGCTGCAGGCGCGCTGGCAATATGCCGGCGAGGCGCTTGGGCTGGGTTTTGCCCAGGGCAAGAGCATGCTGTGGAACAAGCCGATGCTCGATGCCAGCGGCGGCATCCGCGCGCTGGCGGCGGAGATCGCCGAGGACGCGGCGGCAACCAAGCTGGTCAACGGTCTCGGCCTGCGCGTCAATCTCGTCGCTGCGCCTTTCGAACAGCCGCTCGGCCGGCGCACGCTGGGCGAGATCTGGTCGCGCCAGGCCCGCTGGGCGCGCCTGCGCCGCGTCACTTTCCCGCTGTTCTTCGCGCCGGAGATCCTGACCGGGGCCGTGGTGCCGCTGGCACTGGCGCTGATTGCGGCCGCTTCCGCCGGTTTCAGCCTGCCGCTGACTATCGTGGCCGTACTGGCGGCCTTCTACCTCCCGGAATGCGCACTGGCCTCGGCCAAGGGCTGGTATCTGTCGCCGCGGATGATCGGCGCATTGATGGTGCGCGACATGATCCTGCCGGCGATGTGGGTTCGCGGCTGGCTCGGCGGCGCCGTCGACTGGCGTGGGAATGCGATGACCATCGGCACCAAGGCGGCCGAGCTTGAAGAGACGCCGTCCAGAGCCTGATTTCGGCTGGCCTGTTTTCACGCGCAATTATCGTGTACACAGAAATTATTGAACTACGCTCTATTTTTGTGTATACATAATTTATGGAATGAGCCGACGGCGATGCACTTCGAGTGGGATGAAGCCAAGGCAAGGACGAACCGGGTCAAGCACGGCGTGGACTTTGCAATCGCTCCGTCCTTCGATTTTGCAAATGCCGTCATCAGGCTCGATGATAGCGAAGATTTTGGCGAAGATCGTCTTGTAGCGGTCGGCCTGATCGACGCCGGCGTCTACGTGATGGTTTATGTCGAGCGAGGCCGTACCATCCGCGTTATTTCGCTACGCAAGGCCACAAGGCAGGAAATTACGGACTATGTCGAAAACCTCTAGGACGATCGTGCGTCGCGAGGCTAGCCCGCCAAAGCAGTCGCGTGCTGATGCCTTGGCGCTTGCCGGCAAGGCGCTCGCCGCGATGACCGATCAAGACGACGCTGCGATAACCGCTGCTGCCGAGGCAGACCCGGATGCGCAGCCGACTGATGCTGTTTCGCGACGCAAGGTCGGCCGTCCGCCGCTTGCGCGGCCCAAACGCGCCGTACAGTTGCGCCTCGACGCCGATGTTCTCGACCGCTTCAGGGCTGACGGCGATGGCTGGCAGACACGCATGAACGAAGCGCTGCGCAAAGCCGTGGGCCTGTAACCTTCGATCAGCGGCTCACGGCTTGGAGCGCCTGCGCAACGTCTTCCAGCAGGTCAGCGGTATCTTCCAGGCCGACCGACAGCCTGAGCGTTCCCGGGCCGATGCCGAGTTCGGCGCGGGCCTCGTCGCTGAGGTTCTTGTGCGTCGTCGTCGCCGGGTGGGTGATCAGGCTCTTGGCGTCCCCGAGGTTGTTCG
Organism: Mesorhizobium sp.; assembly: GCF_041661565.1. Lineage (GTDB taxonomy): Bacteria > Pseudomonadota > Alphaproteobacteria > Rhizobiales > Rhizobiaceae > Mesorhizobium. The sequence goes on along the minus strand of NZ_JBAZUD010000051.1, from coordinate 5,255 downwards.
AGATCAGCACGATGTCGAGTGCGTTCTGCAGCGCGAACGCCGCCTGCTTGCCGCCCTTGACGTCCATGCAGATCAGCGTCGAGCCTCCCGACATCTGCTTCTTGACGATATCGGCCTGTGGGTGGTCGGCGCGGCCCGGATAGATGACGCGCGCGATCTGCTTCTGTTCGGCGAGGAAGTCGGCGATCTTGCCGGCGCTCTCCGTCTGCTGGCGCACGCGCAGCGGCAGCGTCTCCAGGCCCTTCAGCAACGTCCAGGCATTGAACGGCGACAGGCTGGGGCCGGTGTGGCGGAAATAGTCGTGCAGGTTCTCGTCGATCCACTTCTTGTCCGACAGGACGACGCCGCCCAGGCAGCGCCCTTGGCCGTCGATGTGCTTGGTCGCCGAATAGACGACGATATGGGCGCCGAGTTGCAGAGGCTTCTGCTGCAAAGGCGTGGCAAAGACATTGTCGACGACCAGCCGCGCGCCGATCGAGTTGGCCAGCGAAGCGACCGCGGCGATGTCGACCACTTCCAGCGTCGGGTTGGTCGGGCTCTCCAGGAAGAACAGCTTGGTGTTGGGCCGAACCGCCTTTTCCCAGTTGGCGATGTCGGTGCCGTCGACCAGCGTCGCCTCGATGCCGTAGCGCGGCGCCAGCGTCTCGACCACCCAGCGGCAGGAGCCGAACAGCGCGCGTGCCGCAACGATATGGTCGCCGGCCTTGACGCTGCACAGGAGCGCCGCCGCCACCGCCGCCATGCCCGACGCGGTGGCGCGCGCGTCCTCGGCGCCTTCCAGCGCGCACATGCGCTTTTCGAACATGTCGACCGTCGGGTTGGCGTAGCGCGAATAGATGAAGCCGGGTTCCTCGCCCTTGAAACGGGCCTCGGCGGCCTGCGCCGTCTCATAGACATAGCCCTGCGTCAGGTACATCGCTTCCGATGTCTCGCCGAATTGGGAACGCAGGGTTCCGCCATGCACGAGGGCCGTTTGAGGCTTCCAGTTGCGCTTGTTGCTGCTCATCGCTCTTGTTCCAGACACAAAAAAACCGGCCGCGAAAGTCGCAACCGGTCCATACGGCCTTGCGGCCCGACGGTCCTTTAGCGACTTGTTTAACGTGGCTGCAAGCCGACCGGCCAAATCACCACGGGATAACGACCCTTTAGACCCGCGCCACGCTTGCGTCAATTGCCGGCTTGATTAAGAGGTTTGTACCAAGCAGGTCCCGCAAGACTGGTCCACGGTTTTGCGGCAAGAACCTGCGGCAAGAAAAACGTCTGGCCTAGGAGCGAAGCCTTGCGGCAGACAGGCATTCTTCCCGATCAGGACATTTCGGCGCTGTTCCAGTCCGGCGCGCTGAAGTCGCCGCGCGCGCTCGATGCGGACCAGATCCAGCCGGCCAGCCTCGATCTCAGGCTCGGCGACAAGGCATGGCGGGTGCGCGCCTCCTTCCTGCCGGGTCCCAACCACAAGGTTTCGGAAAAGCTCGACCGGCTGAAGCTGCACGAGATCAACCTGGCCGAAGGCGCGGTGCTGGAAACCGGCTGCGTCTACATCGTGCCGCTCCTCGAAAGCCTGGCGTTGCCGGCCGAGATCTCGGCCTCCGCCAATCCCAAGAGCTCGACCGGACGGCTCGACATCTTCACACGCGTCATGACCGACCGCGGCCATGAGTTCGACAAGATCGCCGCCGGCTACACCGGTCCGCTCTATCTCGAGGTCAGCCCGCGCACCTTCCCGATCGTCGTGCGCACCGGCTCGCGCCTGTCGCAGATCCGCTTCCGCACCGGCAATGCGCTGCTGTCGGAGGCCGAACTGCATGAATTGCACCGCGCCGAAATGCTGGTTGCCACCGAGCCGCCGAACATTTCTGGCGGCGGCATCGCGCTGTCGATCGACCTCAACGGTGACAGCGACGGGCTGGTCGGCTATCGCGGCAAGCACCACACCGGCCTCGTCGATGTCGACAAGCGCGCCGCGCAGGATGTCGTCGATTTCTGGGAGCCGATCCACAAGAGCGGCGCCGGCGAGCTGGTGCTCGACCCCGATGAATTCTACATCCTGGTCAGCCAGGAAGCCGTGCACGTGCCGCCGCTCTACGCCGCCGAGATGACGCCGTTCGATCCGCTGGTCGGCGAATTCCGCGTCCACTATGCCGGCTTCTTCGATCCGGGCTTCGGCCATTCGGCATCTGGCGGCACCGGCAGCCGGGCGGTGCTGGAAGTGCGCAGCCACGAAGTGCCGTTCATCCTCGACCACGGCCAGATCGTCGGGCGGCTGGTCTACGAGCACATGCTGGGGCGGCCACAGGCGCTCTATGGCACCGATCTCGGCTCCAACTACCAGGCGCAGGGCCTGAAGCTGTCCAAGCATTTTCGCGCCGCGCGCTGAGGTCTGCATCCGGTCCGGCAACAGACTTGCCTGTGCCGGCCCGTCGTGCTTGGCTTACCTGCAGATTTTCAGCGTCGTGCGCTCAAGGAGAACAACAAAATGCAGATTTCCAGATGGATCATTTCGGCAGCGGGTGCCGCCATTTTCATGGTGGCCGCCGGGTCGCTGTCCCAAGCAGCGGAGAAGTTGAAAATCGGCACGGAGGGCGCCTATCCGCCATTCAACACCATCACCTCCGACGGCAAGCTTGTCGGCTTCGACGTCGACATCGCCAACGCGCTGTGCGCGCAGATGAAGGTGGAGTGCGAGATCGTCACCCAGGACTGGGACGGCATCATTCCCGCCCTGCAGGCCAAGAAGTTCGACGCCATCATCGCCTCGATGAGCATCACCGAGGAGCGCAAGAAGCAGGTCGCCTTCACCAACAAATACTACACCACGCCTCTGGCCCTGGTGGCGCCGAAGGACAGTGACATCACCTCCACCGAGCCTGCCGCCCTTGCCGGCAAGACGGTGGGCGCGCAGGCGTCGACCACGCAGGCCGACTATGCGCAGAATGCGTATGGCAAGGCGGGCGCGGAGGCCAAGCTCTACCCGACCCAGGAAGAGGCGATCACCGACCTGCAGAACGGCCGTCTCGACGCCGTCATCTCGGACAAGTTCGTGCTGGTAGACTGGCTGAAGAAGGCGAGCGACGACTGCTGCAAGCTGGTCGGCGACGTCAAGGGCACCGAGACGCAAGCCGGCATCGCCGTGCGCCTCGAAGACACGGAACTGCGCGACAAGCTCAATGCGGCCATCGATGCGATCGTTGCCGACGGCACCTACAAGAAGATCCAGGCCAGGTATTTCGACTTCGATATTTATTGAGTCGTTGAAGCTGCCGGTCGAGTCTTTCCTTCTCCCCTTGTGGGAGAAGGTGGCCTCGCGAAGCGAGGTCGGATGAGGGGTGTTCCAGGGAACACAAACGCCTCACTCCGCTGGAACACCCCTCATCCGTCTCAGCGCTGCGCGCCGATCCACCTTCTCCCTCAAGGGGAGAAGGGAAGGGGCGATCTTCACAGCGCCTTCACCGCCACGTTCACCGGCTGCTCGATCTCGAGCGGGTTGCGCAGCGGCAGGCCGAAATCCCCGGCCTCGATCTCGAACACGTCGCCGGCCTCGGTCTTGATGCCGTCGGCGAAGGACAGCGTCGCGGTGCCAAACATGTGCACATGCACGTCGCCTGGCTGGCGGAAGGCCGAATATTTGAAGTGATGATGCTCGAGATTGGCGATGGTGTGGGACATGTTGGCTTCGCCCGAGAGGAACGGCTTTTCCCACAGCAGCTTGCTGTCGCGCCAGATGCGTGAGGTGCCCCTTATGTCTGCAGGCAGGTCGCCGATCAGGATCTCCGGTCCGAACGAGGCGTTGCGCAGCTTGGAATGCGCGAGGAACAGATAGTTCACGCGCTCGGTCACATGGTCGGAAAACTCGTTCGACAGCGTGAAGCCGACGCGGAACGGCGCGCCGTCGTCGCCAATGACATAGATGCCGGCGACCTCGGGCTCCTCGCCGGCGTCCTTGGCGAAGGCCGGCGACAGCAGCGCCGCACCCGGCGCCACGGCCATGGTGCCGTTGCCCTTGTAGAACCACTCCGGCTGCACGCCGACCTGGCCTTTCGCGGGCTTGCCGCCCTCCAGGCCCATGCGGAACATCTTCATGGAATCGGTGAGCTGTTCCTCGCCGCTGTCGCCAAGCTTCTTGTGCATGGAATCGCGCGTCGCTGCAGAGCCAAGATGCGTCAGGCCTGTGCCCGTGAGATGCAGATGGGCCGGATCGGGATGATTGATCGGCGACAACAGCCGCCCCTTCTTGTAGGCGGCGTCGAGATCGACCGTCTCGCCCAGTCCCTTTCGCTCGATCAGCGCGACGAGGCCAACGCCGGTGCGGGCAGCCTCCATCGCCAGCGAGTAGACGCTGCGGGCGCCGTTGATGACCCTTGTCTTGCCGCCATTGCGGGCAACGACACGGATGGTCTCGGCGTCGTCGAGAATCTGCGAGATCAGCATGGTCAATCCTCTCTCATGTGCCTTGGCCTGGCTGCCTCCTGGCAATCCCCGACCTGCGCGGCTCGGACGTCGCCGTGCCACGGGTTAAATTCCTAGTCCGGATTGCGCTGCGACCCTGTTCCCCGGAGGGAATTCTTATGCCGGCAATTGTACCGTCAGCGCAGCGATCGCATGCCTCCTGCTTGCCTCGCCTAAAGCCTGTCAGGCCTTGTTCTTGTTGTAGACGTCGAAGATGACGGCGCCGAGCAGCACCAGCCCTTTGACCACCTGCTGCCAGTCGACATTGACGCCCATGATCGACATGCCGTTGTTCATGACACCCATGATGAAGCCGCCGACCACGGCGCCGATGACCTGGCCGACGCCGCCCATCGCCGAGGCGCCGCCGATGAAGACGGCGGCGATGACGTCGAGCTCCGAGCCCAGTCCTGCCGCGGGCACGGCCTGGCCGAGCCGCGCCGCGATGATCAGGCCGCCCAGCGCCGACAGCACGCCCATGTTCACGAACACCAGCAATGTCAGCCGCTCGGTGTTGATGCCCGACAGTTGCGCCGCCTTGGGGTTGCCGCCCATCGCGTAGATGCGGCGGCCGATGGTCATGCGCTTGGTGACGAAGACGAACAGCGAGATCAGCACGCCCATGACGAGCAGCACCACCGGCAGGCCGCGATAGCTGGCGAACTCATAGACCAGGAACAACGCCAGCGCGCTGGCGACCAGCGTCTTGACGACGAACAGGACGAAAGGCTCAGCTTCATAGCCATGGCTCTCGCGCTTGCGCCGGGTGCGGAGCCCGAAAAAGGCATAGGCCAGCACGGCGATCGCGCCCA
>NZ_JBAZUD010000050.1:0-30708 GCF_041661565.1 Mesorhizobium sp. | reverse complement strand
TCACGACCCAGGCCTGCGAGAAAGTCTATCGAGCCGCCTCCGATCGCGCCGAGGTTCGGGTCAGGCTGAGCGTCGCCGAAAACGGCCGCGTCGCCTGGCTGCCGCAGGAAACCATCGTCTTCGACCGCGCGGCCTTTGCCCGCACGCTCGACGTCGACCTTGCCGCCGGAGCCGAGGCGCTGGTGCTGGAGGCCACCGTCTTCGGTCGCCTGGCAATGGGCGAGCGTGCCGCGCAGGGCAGTTTCCATGACCGATGGCGCGTCAGTCAGGCCGGCTCGCTCATCCATGCCGAGGATTTCCGCATCGGGCCCGATATCGCGGCAGCGCTCGGTCGCCCTTCTGTCGCCAGCGGCGCGATCGCCATCGCGACGGTGCTGCTGGTGTCGCCAGGGGCGGAGGCTTTGCTCGACCCGGTCCGGGAAATCATCGACGGCGATGGGAGCGCAAGCTTCTGGAGCGTGAAGAAATCTGGCAAGCTTCTTGCGAGGCTTTATGCCGGGGACGGCTACCGGCTGCGCCAACGGCTGGTTCCACTCGTCGAACTGCTCAACGGAAGGGCGGGGCTGCCCAAATTATGGTCACTGTGACTCTGTCCACGCAAGCCCGGGAAAACGCATGAACCTGACGCCGAGGGAAAAGGACAAGCTGCTGATCGCCATGGCGGCGATCGTGGCGCGCAAGCGGCTCGAACGCGGCGTCAGGCTCAATCATCCCGAAGCGATCGCGCTGATCACCGACTTCGTCGTCGAGGGCGCTCGCGACGGCCGCCCGGTCGCCGAGCTGATGGAAGCCGGCGCCCATGTCGTTACCCGCGCGCAAGTGATGGAAGGGATAGCCGAGATGATCCACGACGTGCAGGTCGAGGCGACGTTTCCCGACGGCACCAAGCTGGTGACCGTGCACGAACCGATCCGGTGAGCCGAGGAGAGAAGCGATGCTGGAGCTGCGCCCCAACTGCGAATGCTGCGACAAGGACCTGCCGCCGGACGCGGCGGATGCATTGATCTGCACCTTCGAGTGCACTTTCTGCGCTGCTTGCGCCGAAAACATACTGGGCGGCGTCTGCCCCAATTGCGGCGGCAATTTCTCGTCGCGGCCCATCCGGCCGGCGGCGATGCTGAAGAAACATCCTGCCTCGACCTTGCGCGTTCTCAAGGCCGAAGGCTGCGGCCCGGCCCGCAAGGCCGCCTGAACAAACATGGCACGCGAACGAAAGGCAAATAGATGATGTCCGCCAAACGCCTGTACCTCTCGGCGATCCTCCTGATGGCCGCGTCCATGCCGGCCTATGCCCATGTCGGCATCGGCACCACATCCTCCTTCGCCGCCGGCTTCATGCATCCGCTGTCGGGCCTCGACCATATGACCGTGATGATCGCCGTCGGCCTGTGGGCAGCGCTCAAGGGCGGCAAGGCGGTCTGGGCATGGCCCGCGGCTTTCGTCGGCGTCATGCTGGCCGGCGCCGCGCTCGGCATGGCTCAGGTGCAACTGCCGTTTGTCGAGCCGGGCATACTGGCCTCGGTGGTAGTGCTCGGGCTGCTGGTGGCGCTCGCGGTTGATCTGCCCGTCTCGGCGGGCGTCGCCATCATCGGGCTGTTCGCGCTGTTCCACGGCCACGCCCACGGCACCGAAGTGCCCGAGAATGCCGGCGGGCTCGAATACATGGCCGGCATCGCCATGGTGACGGCGCTGCTGCATGCGGCCGGCATCGCCGCCGGGCTGGGGCTTGGCGCGCGGTCTCGCGGCTTCGCCCGCGCCGCGGGGGCGGGCTGCGCGGCCGTCGGCGCCGGCCTCGTCCTCGGCGTTCTGTGAGGGACATGATGATCCCGGGCGAAGTCATAACGGCGGACGGCGACATCGAGCTGAACAAGGGCCTGCCGACAGTCACCTTGAAGGTGGCGAACAGCGGCGACCGGCCTATCCAGGTCGGCAGCCACTATCATTTTTTCGAGACCAATGAGGGGCTGAAATTCGACCGCGAGCGCTCACGCGGCATGCGGCTCGACATCGCCGCCGGCACGGCGACGCGCTTCGAACCGGGGCAGGAGCGTGACGTGACGCTGGTGCCGCTGGGCGGCAAGCGCGAGGTCTACGGATTCCGGCAGAAGGTGATGGGAAAGCTGTGAACCCGACGGCGGCGAGCGCTTCCGGCTCCTTGACGCGGCAGGCGGGCCAGACATGGGCCCGCCGCCGCATCGTGACGTCAGCTCGCTTTCTTGGTGATCAACGTCAGGGCGCCGTTGGGCTGCATGCTGGCCGCGATAACCTGGGCGGAGGTGAGGCCCTTGGCCTCGAGCGCCGACTTCACCTTCGGCGTCGCGTCGATCGAACCGCGCAACGTCCGCAGGCCGGCATCGCCACGCTCGGCGATGATCTGGTTGACCTGCGTTTGGGTGGCTTGCGGCAGATCGGTGAACTCGATGATGCTGACGCTCTGGATCGCCGGTGCCTGAGCCTTGGGGGCGCTCGGGGCAGGCGCGGTCGGGGCTGGAGAGGGCTGCGGCGTGGTCTGCTGCTGGGCATTGGCGGCACCGGCCAGCATCAGGCTGGCGGCTGCTGCAAGAATCATCGTTTTGCGCATGGATTTTCCTTCCATCGAATTGGCAAAAGGTTGTTTGGGGGTGACCGCGCAACCTCAACCTCCAAATCGGCACACAAGGTGTCGCCTGGCGGGTCATTGCGTGACCATTGGATGGCGGCAATGTGCGAGCCGGCTTCACTCAAACCGCATTTCGGGAGCAATCGCTGATGGCCAGAATTAGCCGCGCCGCCTATGCGCAGATGTATGGCCCGACGGTCGGCGACCGGGTGCGGCTGGCCGATACCGAATTGTTCATCGAGGTCGAGAAGGACCTCACCGTCCACGGCGAGGAGGTGAAGTTCGGTGGGGGCAAGGTCATCCGCGACGGCATGGGGCAGAGCCAGGTGTCGCGTGCGCAGGGCGCGGTCGACACCGTCATCACCAATGCGCTGGTGGTCGACGCCTCCGCCGGCATCCTCAAGGCCGATATCGGCCTCAAGGATGGCCGCATCGCCGCGATCGGCAAGGCCGGCAATCCGGACACGCAGGATGGCGTCACCATCATCATCGGTCCCGGCACGGAGATCATCGCCGGCGAAGGCAAGATCCTGACCGCAGGCGGCTTCGACGCGCATATCCATTTCATCTGCCCGCAGCAGATCGAGGAAGCGCTGATGTCAGGCATTACCACCATGCTGGGCGGCGGCACCGGCCCGGCGCATGGCACGCTGGCCACGACCTGCACGCCGGGGCCGTGGCACATGGCGCGCATGATCCAGTCCTTCGACGCCTTCCCGATGAACATCGGCCTGTCGGGCAAGGGCAATGCATCGCTTCCGGCGGCCCTCGAGGAAATGGTGCTGGGCGGCGCCTGCTCGCTGAAGCTGCATGAAGACTGGGGCACGACCCCGGCGGCCATCGACTGCTGCCTGTCGGTCGCCGACGAATACGACGTCCAGGTGATGATCCACACCGACACGCTGAATGAATCCGGCTTTGTCGAAAACACGGTGGCGGCGATCAAGGGCCGCACCATCCACGCTTTCCACACCGAAGGCGCCGGCGGCGGCCATGCCCCCGATATCATCAAGGTCTGCGGGCTGCCCAATGTCATCCCGTCCTCGACCAACCCGACGCGGCCCTACACGGTCAACACGCTGTCCGAGCATCTGGACATGCTGATGGTCTGCCACCATCTGTCGCCGTCGATCCCGGAGGACATCGCCTTTGCCGAAAGCCGCATCCGCAAGGAGACCATCGCGGCGGAAGACATCCTGCACGACATCGGCGCCTTCTCCATCATTTCCTCCGACAGCCAGGCGATGGGCCGCGTCGGCGAGGTAGCGATCCGCACATGGCAGACCGCCGACAAGATGAAACGCCAGCGCGGCTCGCTGCCGCAGGAAACCGGCAACAACGACAATTTCCGCGTCCGCCGCTACATCGCCAAATACACGATCAACCCGGCCATCGCGCATGGGCTGTCGAAGGACATCGGCTCGATCGCGGTCGGCAAGCGCGCCGATCTCGTGCTGTGGAATCCGGCCTTCTTCGGCGTCAAGCCGGACATGGTGCTGATCGGCGGCATGATCGCCGCCGCCCCTATGGGCGACCCCAACGCCTCGATCCCGACGCCGCAGCCGATGCACTACCGGCCGATGTTCGGCGCCTATGGCAAGGCCAGAACCAATTCATCGGTAACATTCGTTTCGAAAGCCGCTCTCGAATCCGGGCTGCATGGCAGGCTTGGCGTCGACAAACAGTTCGTGGCCGTCGAGAACACCCGTGGCGGCATCGGCAAGCATTCGATGGTTCTCAACGACGCGACACCCCATATCGAGGTCGACCCCGAAACCTACGAGGTCCGCGCCGATGGCGAGTTGTTGACCTGCGAGCCGGCGACGGTACTGCCGATGGCGCAAAGGTATTTTCTGTTTTGACTTGAGATCAGTGATCCAGCCGCCGGTGTAAAATCCGTTGCGGCTGGTCACTGGGCGCCGCAATATGCGAGCCATAAAAAGCGGCATCGTGACAAGACATGGCCTCCGAAATCGCCTCAGCCCACGACATTTTCCCGCATATCCGCATCGTCATGGGCATGGTGATCGGCCTTGGCGTCACCCGTCTTCTGTCGGGACTGGCGCGCATCGTCCAGCATCCCGGTCAGTATCGGCTCTATCCCGTGCATCTGGCCTGGGTCGCCTCGGTGCTGTTGATGCTGGTGCATTTCTGGTGGTGGGAGTTTGGCCTCTACGCGATCGAGACCTGGACCTTCGGCAAGTACCTGTTCATCATCTTCTATGCGATCACACTGTTCCTGCTCTGCGCGCTGCTGTTCCCGGATTCGATGCTCGATTACACCAGCTACGAGGATTTCTTCTATTCGCGCCGCGCCTGGTTCTTCGGCCTGCTGGCGGCGACCTATCTGCTCGACGTGATCGACACGCTGCTGAAAGGGCCGGAGCATTTCGCCCGCTTCGGCAGCGAATATCTGTTCCGAACGCCGATCTTTGTCGCGCTGTGCATTGCCGCCATCCTGGTGCGCGACCGCCGGTTTCACATCGCCTTCGTCGCCGGCACGCTGATCTATCAGATCTCGTTCATCCTGCGGCTCTTCGACACGATCGTCTGACCGGCATTGGGCGGCTGCGGGGGATGGTCTAGGTTTGCCGCAAAACGGATAGCGGTCACGTCGCATCGGTGGGATGCCACCCGTCGCATACCAAAAGAGGATCCTTCGATGAAGCTCGACATCAAGACCGACTTCACCAAATTCCCGCGCGCCGTCTCCGTTCTGCCTGCTGGTGATGCCAAAGCCGAGGCGCCATACGGTCGTGCCGTTCTCCCTCATGACGAGCGGCATCTGCGCCGCCGCGCCATCGAATTGTCAGACGGCGGCAAGGTGCTGGTCGATCTGCCCGAACCCGTGGCCCTGAACGACGGCGACCGGCTGGTGCTGGAGGATGGCCGCCATATCGAGATCACCGCGGCGCCGGAGGATGTCTACGACATCCGCGCCCGTGACGCCGTGCATCTGGCGGAGCTCGCCTGGCATATCGGCAACCGCCATCTCGCGGCGGGCATCGAGGCCGGACGCATCCTGATCCTGCGCGACCATGTCATCAAGGCGATGCTGGAGGGGCTGGGCGCCACGGTCACCGACGTCTCCGAACCGTTCAAGCCGGTGCGTGGCGCCTATTCCGGCCAGGGCGGACATGGCCACGGCCACGCCGAGGCGCATGCGCATGCGCACGGCGAGGCACACTCCCACGCGCACAGCGAATCCCATTCGCACAGCCATGCCGGCCACCACCACGACCATGACTGACCAGCCTTCCAGCATCGCGCTGCTGCGGCTGATGGCATGGCTGTCGCCTGCCTTTCCGGTCGGCGGCTTTTCCTACAGCCACGGCCTCGAGCGCGCGGTGCATGACGGATTGATCGACGATGCCGGGAGCCTTGCCGGCTGGCTGGAAACCCTGGTCGAGATGGGCTCGGGCTGGAACGATGCGGTTCTGTTCGCCGAAAGCTGGCGCCGGGCACGCAGCGCCGGCGATCTCGACGAGGCATCGAGCCTCGCCGAGGCGCTCGCCGGCTCGCGCGAGCGCCACGGCGAAACCATGCTGCAAGGCGCCGCGTTCCTCCAGGCCGCGTCGGCGTGGCCGAGCCCGGTGCTGGAGCGATTGCCGGCCGAATGCGCCTATTGCGTCGCCGTGGGCGCCATTGCCGGCGGCAACGGCATCGCGCTCCAGGATGCGCTGTCCGCGTTCCTGCAAGCCTTCTTCTCCAACCTCGCCCAGGCTTCCATCAGGCTCGGCGTGGTTGGCCAGAGGGAGGCCGCGAGGCTGCTTGCCGGCTTCGAACCGCTGGCACTGTCGACCGCCGCTCGCGCCGCCCGCTCGACATTGGACGATCTCGGCGGTTGCGCCTTCGTCTCGGACGTCATGGCGATGAAGCACGAAACCCAGTATTCGCGATTGTTCCGCTCATGACCGTCCTCGCCTTTGCCCTGTCCTTCGTGCTGCTGCTGATCACCGCGCTGCATGTCTATTGGGGCATTGGCGGCATCTGGCCGGGCAAGGATGCGGCCTCTTGCGCCCATGCCGTGGTCGGCTTTCGTGGTGTCGACGAGATGCCGACGCCCTTCGCCAGTTTTGCCGTTGCCGCTTGTCTGTGCCTGGCGACGCTGTGGCCCCTGGCGCTCGAAGGCGTCTTTGCTTCGCCCTTTCCGCCCGTGGGCCTCGCGGCCACCGCGCTGCTCATCGGGCTGGTGTTCCTTGGTCGCGGCATTGCCGGCTTCACGCCCTGGTGGCGGCGGCTGGCGCCGGAACAGCCTTTCGCGCAGCTCGATGTCCGCTATTATTCGCCGCTCTGCCTGTTGATCGGGCTCGGCTTTGCTATCCTCGCCATCACGGAGTTCCCCGCATGACACAGAAGAATGGCCCGCTGCGCATCGGCATTGGTGGTCCCGTCGGCTCGGGCAAGACGACGCTGACCGAGAAACTCTGCAAGGCGTTGCGCGACGAGTTCTCGATCGCCGTGGTGACCAATGACATCTACACCAAGGAAGACGCCATGATGCTGGCGCGGCTGCAGGCGCTGCCCGAGGACCGCATCGTGGGTGTCGAGACCGGCGGCTGCCCGCACACTGCCATCCGCGAGGATGCCTCGATCAACCTGCAGGCGATCGCCGAGATGAACAAGAAATTCCCCGATCTCGACATTGTCTTCATCGAATCCGGCGGCGACAACCTGGCCGCCACCTTCTCCCCGGATCTTGCCGATCTGACGCTCTATGTCATCTCCGTGTGCCAGGGCGAGGAGATCCCGCGCAAGGGTGGCCCGGCGATTACCCGCTCCGACTTCCTGATCATCAACAAGAGCGATCTCGCGCCCTATGTGAACGTCAATCTGGACGTGATGGAGAGCGACGCCGGCCGCATGCGCGGCAAGCGGCCGTTCGGCTTCACCGATTTGTCACGGGGCAAGGGGCTGCAGGAGGTCATCGATTTCATCGTCGAGCAGGGCGGGCTGAGAGCCGGCACTGCCGCCAGCAACGCGGCCTGACAGCAACAACTTCCCTGCACCAACCAAAACCCGTTGCCGGCGGCCCGGCGTCGCGGCATTCTGGCCAAAACCGGAGGATATTCGATGAGCATTGCCCGCCTGCAAAAGGAACCGCTGACCAACCTGCCCTTTTACGACGAGCGCGTCGATCTCGCCTGCGCCTTCCGCTGGACGGCGCGGCTCAACATGCACGAGGCCGTGGCCAATCATTTCTCGCTGGCCGTCAACGACGATGGCACGCAGTTCCTGATGAACCCCAACCAGGTGCATTTCTCGCGCATCAAGGCGAGCGACCTCCTGCTGGTCGATGCCAACGATCCCGACACACTCTCCGGCCCGAACGCGCCCGACCCGACCGCATGGGGCCTGCACGGCGCCATCCATCGCAATGTGCGCCACGCGCGCTGCGTCATGCATGTCCATTCCATCCACGCCACCGTGCTGGCCTCGCTAGCGGATTCAACTCTGCCGCCGATCGATCAGAATTCGGCGATCTTCTTCAATCGCCATGTCGTCGACGCCCACTATGGCGGGCTGGCCTTCGAGGAAGAGGGCGAACGCTGCTCGCAGCTCCTCACCGATCCCAAGGTCAAGGTGATGGTGATGGGCAATCACGGCGTGCTGGTGATCGGCGATACGGTCGCCGATGCCTTCAACCGCATGTTCTATTTCGAGCGCGCGGCCGAAACCTACATCAAGGCGCTGTGGACCGGCCGTCCCTTGCGCGTGCTGTCCGATGCGATCGCCGAAAAGGCGGCGGTGGAACAGGAAGATTACCCTGGCCAGGCCGAGCGGCATCTCAGCGAGCTGAAGGCGATCCTCGACGAACAGGAGCCGGTCTACCGGAACTGAGGATCAAAGTCCGACTTCTCGGCGCAATTCCTCGGCGCTGTTGATGACGATGGCGCCCGCGGGGCCTTCCATCGGCTTTTCCGGCCAGAAGATGGTCTTCATTCCCGCCGCCAGCCCGGCCAGGGCGCCCGGCCAGCTGTCGTCGACGGCGATCGCATGCGCGGGATCGACATCGGCCAGATAGGCGGCGCGCAGGAACGGCTCGGGATGCGGCTTGCCGTCGCGCACGTCATTGCGACTGATCGTCTTCATGCCGGGGTAGGTCAAACCAACCATGCGCAAATTGGCGTCGACGATCATCCGGTCAGAATTCGACACCACCGCCTGCTGCACGCCTCTTGCCCGCAATTCGTTGAAGATCTCGATCGCTCCGGGGCGCGGCCGCAGGCCCTCCACCAGGGGCAGGTAATGCTCGTATTTGCGGATGATCCAGTCGTCGAACGGCAGGTCGAGACCGAACTCGTCGCGCATCATTTCATAGACCGGCCAGGCGGCGACGCCGAGGACCCGCTCGTGCAGGTCAGCGGGCGGCACCAGGCCGACATTGCGCATGGCAGCCACCAGCGCTGCCTCGTGCAGCGGCTCGCTGTCGACCAGCGTGCCGTCCATATCCCAGAAAACCGCTTTCGGCGTCATGAAAGGCTCCTTTTCGCGATCCCTTAAAGGGTTTGCGCGGCGAGATAAACCTCGCGGACAGTAGAACGTAACATCCACGGGGACCATGGCCGCGTACTGTCCACCGACGCGGACGTCTCTGGGTCAGGAAATCTTTGTTGCCGAGTGCGCCATGTGAGCAAGCAATTGCCCTGGAGATTGACAATTGCGCAGTCGGGTGTTCCCTGCAACAGTAGGCAAACACCGTCGCAATGACCGGCGGTTTCGGGAGGAACAGTGCGTGAGTGCCCGGCAGGATGGCGGCAACAACAGGCTGGATGACGCGGCGCGCGCCGGCTGGCTTTATTATGTTGCCGGCAACACACAGGACCAGATCGCCGCCACGCTCGGCATCTCGCGCCAGACGGCGCAGCGGCTGGTGTCGCTGGCGGTGTCGGAAGGCCTGATCAAGGTCCGCGTCGACCATCCGATCGCCAACTGCCTCGATCTGGCTGCCCGGCTGAAATCCCGTTTTGCGCTCGATCTGGTCGAGGTGGTGCCGAGCGATCCCAATTCGTCTTCAACCACCATCGGCATCGCCGAGGCCGCTGCCGCCGAGATCGAGCGGCGGTTGCGCTCGCCGACCCCGATCGTGATGGCGATCGGCACCGGGCGCACGCTGAAGGCGGCGATCGAGCAGCTGCCGCCGATGGAATGCCCGCAGCACAAGGTGGTGTCGTTGACCGGCAACATCTCCCCCGATGGCTCGGCCGCTTTCTACAACGTCATCTTCACCATGGCCGACAGGGTCAAGGCGCGGTCCTTCCCGATGCCATTGCCGGTCATCGCCTCCTCGGCGGCGGAGCGAGAAATGCTGCTCAACCAGCCGATGATCCAGCCGACCCTGGCGCTGGCCGCCGAGGCCGACGTCACCTTCATCGGCATTGGCGACCTCGGCCCAAGGGCACCGCTATACGAGGACGGCTTCATTTCGGAAAGTGAGTTGAAGGCGCTGCAGAAGGCCGGCGGTATCGCCGAGATCGTCGGCTGGGTGTTCGATCGCGAAGGCCGCATGATCGAGGGCATCACCAACGACCGCGTGTCGTCGGCGTCGCTGCCGTCACGCGAGAAGTCGCTGGTCATCGCGCTGGCGATGGGCGAGCGCAAGCTGCCGGGCATCCTGGCGGCGGTGAACCGGCGGCTGGTCAACGGGCTCATCACCGACGAACGAACGGCGACGGCCCTGCTGGCTGGCGACTGACGCCGGACGCGCGCCACCGAGCCGGATTCTGCAACGGATTTGCGATAAGCCAGGCAAGGCTATCGGTGGCGTCGGCAGGGGTCATTGCCATCAAGGAAGCCCAGATCGCGCAGCAAGTGCGGCGACAGGTCCCTGATATCGAGATGCGCCCGTCTCTTTGGCGCGAACCAGCGGAAACCGTCCCCGAGCCATGAAAACCAGCGATGATCGGGGGTAGAAGGGCATTCTTGCCGTGCGATGGTCATGATCGTCATCCTCCGCTATCCTGAACCCGAATGACGGGTTGACGATCAATGTCGGCCTTGGCGGCCTCGCTTGCCAATTGAACGTCGATAACGACCCATAAGGAGGCTTTATGCCGGACCTTGGCTCGCGACAGGTTTCGCAATTGCCGCCGCTGCAAGCGATCAGGGTGTTCGAGGCGGTGGCGCGGCATCTCTCCTTCACCAAGGCCGCCGAGGAACTGGGCATGACGCAAGCGGCGGTCAGCTATCAGATCAAGGTGCTTGAGGAGCGCGTCGGCGCGCCGCTGTTCCTGCGGCGGCCGCGGCAGATCGCGCTGACCGAGGCCGGACAGCGGCTTGCGCCCGCCGTCAGCGAGGCCTTCGGCATTCTTGGCCAAGCCTATGCTGCGGCGCGCGGCGGCGCCGACGGGCTGCTGTGCGTCACCACGGTGCTGACCTTTGCCTCGAACTGGCTGGCGCACCATCTGGGTTCGTTCCAGATCGCCCATCCAGCGCTTGCCGTGCGGCTGGAGACGTCGAGCCGGCTGACCGATTTCGCCCGCGAGGACGTGGATCTCGCCATCCGCTCGGGCGCCGGCAAATGGCCGGGGCTCGAGGCCCATAAGCTGCTTGATGCCGATTTCACGCCGATGCTGAGTCCCAAACTGGCGGCGAGCATCGGCGGCGTCAACGAGCCCGCCGACCTGTTGCGGCTGCCGATCCTCGATCCCGGCGACATCTGGTGGAGGCAGTGGTTCGCGGCGGCCGGCGTACACTCGCACGACCTTGCCGAGCGCCCCGGCAGCAGCATGGGCGCGCAGGCCTATGAGGCCAATGCGGCTATCGCCGGTCATGGCGTGGCAGTCCTGACCCGGGCGCTGTTCAAGGCGGAACTGGCCGACGGCCGCCTCATCCAGCCCTTCGACCTGGTTGGCGACGATGGCCACGCCTATTGGCTGGTCTATCCCCAGGCGCGCCGCAACGTGCCGAAGATCCGCGCTTTCCGCGACTGGCTGCTGGCCGAGATCGCAGGCTGAAGAAGCCTTCGAACCCGCGGTGATGCTGAGCCCCTGTCCTGTAGCGGCGGATCTGTCGGTGACGTGACCCGTCCCAGATACTTCCCTTTGACACGTCCTTCGGAGGGCCCGGTGCTGCGCTGCAGCATCGAATCCGGCTTGACATAATTCACGGCAAGTGAGTAATTGCCCAAAGCCAAGGCAAATGCTCATCTTGGTTCATGGGAGGAATTTGATGAAACTGCGCACGCTCACCCTGGGCTTGTTGTCGGCCAGCGCTCTCGCTTTTGCCGCACACGCCGAATCCATCACCATCGCCACCGTCAACAACGGCGACATGGTCCGCATGCAGAAGCTGACCGAAGACTTCACCAAGGCAAACCCGGACATCACGCTCAATTGGGTCACGCTCGAAGAGAACGTGCTTCGCGAGCGCGTCACCACCGACATCGCCACCAAGGGTGGCCAGTACGACGTGATGACCATCGGCACCTACGAGGTTCCGATCTGGGCCAAGCAGAGCTGGCTGCTGCCGCTCGACAAGCTCGGCGACGACTATGACGCCAAGGATATCATCCCGGCCATCGCCGGCGGTCTTTCGGTCGACGGCAAACTCTACGCCGCGCCCTTCTACGGCGAGAGCTCCTTCGTCATGTACCGCAAGGACCTGATGGACAAGGCAGGGCTGAAGATGCCGGACGCGCCGACCTGGGATTTCATCAAGCAGGCCGCCGACAAGATGACCGACCGCGCCAATGGCGTGAACGGCGTCTGCCTGCGCGGCAAGGCCGGCTGGGGCGAGAACATGGCCTTCCTGACCGCCATGTCGAACTCCTTCGGCGCACGCTGGTTCGACGAGAACTGGAAGCCGCAGTTCGACCAGCCGGAATGGAAGAACACGCTGCAGTTCTACGTCGACATGATGAAGGCCGACGGCCCCGAGGGCGCGTCGTCCAACGGCTTCAACGAGAACCTGGCTCTGTTCCAGCAGGGCAAGTGCGGCATGTGGATCGATGCCACGGTGGCGGCTTCGTTCGTTTCTGATCCGAAGAACTCGACAGTCGCCGACAAGGTCGGCTACGCGCTGGCGCCCGACAACGGCCTCGGCAAGCGTGGCAACTGGCTGTGGGCTTGGTCGCTGGCCATCCCGGCCGGCACGCAGAAGGCCGACGCGGCGGAGAAGTTCGTCTCCTGGGCGACCAGCAAGCATTATGCCGAATTGGTCGCGTCCAAGGAAGGCTGGGCCAACGTTCCTCCGGGCACACGCTCCTCGCTCTACGCCAACGCCGAGTACCAGAAGGCGGCTCCCTTCGCCAAGATGACGCTGGACTCGATCAACGCCGCCGATCCGACGCATCCGACTGTGAAGCCGGTGCCCTATGTCGGCGTGCAGTTCGTCGCTATTCCTGAGTTCCAGGGCCTCGGCACCACCGTCGGCCAGCTGTTCTCGGCGGCACTTGCCGGCCAGTCCAGCGTCGACGATGCGCTCAAGCAGGCGCAGGAGGCAGCCACGGCGACGATGACCGAAGGCGGTTATATCAAGTAAGGCTCCTCCCGGTGCCGAACGCCGGTCGCCTCCTGACCGGCGACGGCCGCCCGAGTCCCAGTTCGGGCGGCCGCTTTTCAACGCTCTGAAAATTCAGTCCGACCAGTGAAGGGTGACCGTCATGGCTACTCAGCAGACCCGTTCGCTTGCCCGCTTCATGATGGCGCCGTCCGTCCTGTTGCTGTTCGTCTGGATGATCGTGCCGCTGGTCATCACCATCTGGTTCTCGTTCCAGCAGTACAATCCGCTAAACCCGATCCGCGACGGCTTCGTCGGCTTCTCCAACTATGCGCTGTTCTACTCCAACCCGGCCTTCCTGCAGTCGATCCTCAACACGCTGACGCTGGTGGTCAGCGTGCTTCTGATCACGGTGATCGGCGGCATCCTGCTGGCACTGCTGATCGATCAGCCGATGTGGGGCCAGGGGATCGTGCGCATCCTCGTCATATCGCCGTTCTTCGTCATGCCGCCGGTGGCCGCACTGGTCTGGAAGAACATGATCATGCATCCGCAATATGGAGTGTTCGCCGACATAGCGCGCTTCTTCGGCGCCCAGCCGATCGACTGGTTCGGGCAGCATCCGATGCTGGCCATCATCATCATCGTCGCCTGGCAGTGGTTGCCCTTCGCGACGCTCATCCTCTTGACCGCGCTGCAGTCGCTCGACGGCGAGCAGAAGGAAGCCGCCGAGATGGACGGGGCCGGCTTCATCAGCCGCTTCATCTATCTGACGCTGCCGCACATGTCGCGCGCCATCACCGTCGTCATCCTGATCCAGACGATCTTCCTGCTTTCCGTCTATGCCGAGATCCTCGTCACCACCAATGGCGGTCCTGGATACGCCTCCACCAACCTGCCCTTCCTCGTCTACCAGAAGGCGTTGCTGGAGTTCAAAATCGGCCAGGCGTCCGCGGGCGGTGTGATCGCCGTCATCCTCGCCAACATCGTCGCCTTCTTCGCCATGCGCGCCGTCGGCAAGAACCTGGACAAGTAGGGGGAAGACAAATGGCACGTGCAGTCACCACCCGACACAAGACAATAGCGACAATTGCCGCCTGGATCGTGGCCCTGCTGATCTTCTTTCCGATCCTCTACACGATCATCACCTCGTTCAAGTCGGAGCAGGAAGCCATCCAGGGCTTCAGCCTGATCCCGTCGGGAACATTCGAGAGCTATGCCGAGGTCCAGGCACAGAGCGGCTACTTCAAGTTCTTCCTGAACTCGGTGATCCTGTCCCTCGGCTCGACCATCCTGGCCCTGCTGGTCGCCATTCCGGCGGCATGGTCGATGGCGTTTTCGCCCACCAGGCGCACCAAGGACATCCTGATGTGGATGCTCTCCACCAAGATGATGCCGGCGGTGGCGGTGCTGTTCCCGATCTACCTGATCTTCCGCAACTTGGGACTGCTCGACAGCCGCATCGGCCTGATGATCATGCTGATGCTGATCAACCTGCCGATCGTGGTGTGGATGCTCTACACCTACTTCCGCGAAATCCCGGGCGAGATCCTTGAGGCAGCACGCATGGACGGTGCCTCGCTGTGGAACGAGATCGTCTATGTGCTGACGCCGATGGCGGTGCCGGGCATCGCCTCGACGATGCTGCTCAACATCATCCTGGCCTGGAACGAGGCATTCTGGACGATCCGGCTGACGACCACGGAAGCAGCGCCCCTGACCGCCTTCATCAGTTCCTTCTCCAGCCCGCAAGGCCTGTTCTGGGCCAAGCTTTCCGCCGCCTCGACGCTGGCCATCGCGCCGATCCTGATCATGGGCTGGTTCAGCCAGAAGCAGCTGGTGCGGGGTCTGACCTTTGGCGCCGTGAAGTAACCAACGCTGCTTGAAGAAGCCGGCGAAAAACAACCCCTCGGGGAGGAAACCATGGGAAACATCACGCTCAAGAACGTCTCCAAGTCCTTCGGAACGACGTCGATCATCCCCGGCCTCGACCTGGTGATCGAAAATGGCGAGTTCGTCGTTTTCGTCGGCCCGTCGGGTTGCGGCAAGTCAACGCTGCTGCGGCTGATCGCCGGTCTCGAGGACACCAGCGGCGGCACCATCAACATCGATGGCCGCGATGTCACCGGCGAGGCGCCGGCGAAGCGCAAGCTCGCCATGGTGTTCCAGTCCTACGCGCTCTATCCGCACATGACCGTGGCCAAGAACATCGGCTTTCCGCTTAAGATGGCCGGCGAGGACAAGGCCACCATCGACAAGAAGGTGGGAGACGCGGCGCGCGTGCTCAACCTGACCAACTATCTCGAACGCCGGCCGGGCCAGCTTTCCGGCGGCCAGCGCCAGCGCGTCGCCATCGGCCGTGCCATCGTGCGGCAACCAACCGCCTTCCTGTTCGACGAGCCGCTGTCCAACCTCGACGCCGCGCTTCGCGGCACCATGCGGCTGGAGATCAGCGAGCTGCACCAGCAGCTCAAGACCACCATGATCTACGTGACCCACGACCAGGTCGAAGCCATGACCATGGCCGACAAGATCGTGGTGCTGAACGCCGGCAACATCGAGCAGGTCGGCTCGCCGATGGAGCTCTACAAGACGCCGAAGAACCTGTTCGTCGCCGGCTTCATCGGCTCGCCGAAGATGAACCTGATCGAAGGCGCGCCAGCGGCCAAATACGGCGCCAAGACGATCGGCATCCGTCCCGAGCACATGGACATCTCGACCACCGCTGGCGAATGGAAGGCGACCGTCGGCGTCGCCGAGCATCTCGGCTCCGATACGTTCCTGCATGTCCAGGCCGAGGGCGTCGGCCCGCTCACGGTGCGCGCCGACGGCGAACTCGCCGTTCACCACGGCGACACGATCTACCTGACCCCCGACAAAGCCAAGCTGCATCGCTTCGGCGCCGACGGAAAGGCGATGTGAGCATGCGCCTGGCCGGCAAATCGGCACTGATCACCGGGTCCGCCCGTGGCATCGGCAGGGCGTTCGCCGAGGCCTATGCCGGCGAAGGCGCGACCGTGGCGATTGGTGACATCAACCTGGAAGCGGCGGAAAAGACGGCCGCCGAAATCGGCGGCAAGACCTATGCGGTCAAGCTCGACGTCACCGATCAGGCATCGATCGATGCCGCGGTGAAGGCGGTCGAGACCAGGACCGGCGGGCTCGACATCCTCATCAACAACGCCGCTTTGTTCGATCTTGCACCGATCGTCGAGATCACGCGGGCGAGCTACGAGAAACTGTTCTCCGTCAATGTCGCCGGAACGCTGTTCATGCTGCAGGCAGCCGCACGCGCGATGATCGCGCGGGGCAAGGGCGGCAGGATCATCAACATGGCGAGCCAGGCCGGTCGGCGCGGCGAAGCCCTTGTCGGTGTCTATTGCGCGACCAAGGCCGCCGTCATCTCGATCACCCAATCGGCGGGGCTCGACCTGATCAAGCACGGCATCAACGTCAACGCGATCTCGCCCGGCGTGGTCGACGGCGAGCATTGGGATCATGTCGATTCCCTGTTCGCCAAATTCGAGAACCGGCCGAAGGGCGAGAAGAAGAAACTGGTCGGCGAGGCGGTGCCGTTTGGCCGCATGGGCACGGCGCACGACCTCACCGGCATGGCGGTCTTCCTGGCCAGCAGCGACGCCGATTACATCGTCGCCCAGACCTACAATGTCGATGGCGGCCAGTGGATGAGCTGACGTGACAGCGCTCTCCTCCCCGTCCTTCACGGGGAGGAGATGCCGCAAGGCAGACGAGGCGTAGCGCGGGTATCGATCTCCGTGCCGCCCCTCACCCCTGCCCTCTTCCCGTGAAGGACGGAGAGAGGGGAATGACGAAGGCCGTACCCCGGCCAAAAGGGTAAAAAGATGACCGTGAAACTCTCTTCTTCCACTCTCTCCAGCCTGCCCGCCAAGGTCGCCGGTCCGAAATACGATCGCGCCGCGCTCAAGGCCGGCATCGTGCATTTCGGCGTCGGCAATTTCCATCGCTCGCATCAGGCCGTCTATCTCGACGACCTGTTCAATTCGGGCATCGGCCATGATTGGGCGCTGGTCGGCGCCGGCGTGTTCGACGGCGAAAAGATCGGCCGCGCCAAGCTTCAGGAACAGGACTGGCTGACCACGGTGGTCGAGCAGGACGAGGGCCACATGAGCGCCCGCGTCACCGGTTCCATGATCGATTTCCTGACTCCGGGAGACGCGGCCGGGATCATCGAACGGCTTGCCGACCCGGCGATCCGAATCGTTTCGCTGACCATCACCGAGGGCGGCTATTTCATCGACCCGGCTTCCGGCGTCTTCAATCCGGCCCATCCCGACATCGTCGCCGATGCCCAGCCAGGCGCCACGCCGAAGACCGTGTTCGGCATCATCCTTGCCGGGCTGGTGCGCCGCCGCGACGAGGGCACCGTGCCGTTCACCGTCATGTCCTGCGACAACATTCCCCACAACGGCCATGTCACCTCCGACGGCGTCATCGGCCTGGCCCGGCTGATCGACGAGGATCTGGCGAATTGGGTCGGCGAGCATGTCGCCTTTCCGAACGCCATGGTCGACCGGATCACGCCGGCCACCACGGATCGCGAACGCGGCATACTGGCCAAGGATTTCGGGTTGGAGGACAATTGGCCGGTGTTCTGCGAGCCCTTCCGGCAATGGGTGCTGGAAGATCATTTCACCGACGGCCGTCCGCCGCTGGAAAAGGTCGGCGTGCAGTTCGTCAGCGACGTCGCGCCCTATGAACTGATGAAGATCCGCATCCTCAATGGCGGCCATGCCACCATCGCCTACCCAGCCGGGCTGATGGACATCCATTTCGTCCATGAGGCGATGCAGGAGCCGCTGGTGCGCGGCTTTCTCGACAAGCTCGAGCATGACGAGATCATCCCGACCGTGCCCCCGGTTCCGGACACGGTGCTGGAGGACTATTACCAGCTCATCGACAACCGCTTCTCCAATCCCAAGATCGGCGACACGGTGCGGCGGCTTTGCCTCGACGGCTCCAACCGCCAGCCGAAATTCATCATCCCGACCATTGCCGACCGGCTGAAGGCAGGAAAAGGCGTCGCCGGCCTAGCGCTCGAATCGGCGCTCTGGTGCCGCTACTGCTTCGGCACGACCGACAGCGGCGCCGTCATCGAGCCCAACGATCCGAGTTGGGACCGGCTGCAGGCGACGGCAAGGGCGGCAAAAGATGCGCCGGCCGCGTGGCTCGCCATGGAGGACATCTATGGCGATGTCGGCCGCGCGACCGCGTTTGTCGAGGCCTTCGGCCATGCACTCACCGTGCTGTGGGCGAACGGCGCCCGCGCCACGCTGACGCGCTATCTCGCCGGCAGCCTCTGAAGCCTGTTGCGCACCATGGCGCCTCAACTCGTCATCTTCGACTGCGATGGCGTGCTGGTCGACAGTGAGGCGCTTTCCGTTTCGGCGCTGCTCGCCATGATCGAGCGTGCCGGCGGCAGCGTCAGCGAGGATGCCGCCTACGAGCATTTTCTCGGCAAGAGCATGAAAAGCGTGCGCGAGATCCTCGGTCGCGATTTCGGCCTGGACATTACCGAGGGCCACCTGACCGGGATGCGCGTCGATCTGATGCGCCGGTTTCGCGAGGAGCTGAAACCGATGCCCGGCGTCAGCGAGATGCTGCCGAGGCTCGGCATCCGCTTTTGCGTCGCATCATCGGGCACGCTCGACCGCATTCGCTATGCCCTCGACGTCACCGGACTGCTCGGCCTCCTCGAACCCCATCTGTTCAGCGCCGGCATGGTCGCGCACGGCAAGCCGGCGCCGGATCTCTTCCTCCATGCCGCCGCCGCGATGCATGTCGAACCGGCGCATTGCCTGGTCGTCGAGGATAGTCCGGCAGGCATCGAGGCGGCGCGGGCGGCCGGGATGGCGGTCTTCGCCTTCACCGGCGGGTCGCATGCCGGCAACCCGGCGCTGAAAGTGCGGCTTGCGTCGATGCAACCGGACTCTATATTCGCTGACATGCTGCAATTGCCCGATCTGATTGCAGGCCTGGGAGCGAGAGTAAGAGCGTCTTGAAGAATTTCGTTTGCGCGGTCGATGTCGGCACCGGGAGCGCTCGCGCGGGCATTCTCGATACCGGCGGCACCTTGCTTGGACGTGCCGAGCATACGATCCTGATGCACCAGCCGAAGCCCGACCATGCCGAGCATGATTCGCGCGATATCTGGTCTTCTGTCTGCACCGCCGTGCGGGCCGCGCGCGAAAAAGCCGGCGTCGCCGCCGAAGACATCGTCGGCATCTCCTTCGACGCCACCTGTTCCCTGGTCGTGCGCGACCGGCAAGGGGATCAGCTCAGCGTTTCCACCACCGGCGAAAGGCGCTGGGACACGATTGTCTGGCTCGACCATCGCGCCATAGAAGAGGCCGACGAATGCACGGCGAGCGGCCACGCCGTGCTGAACTACATAGGCGGCGTCATGTCGCCGGAAATGGCGACGCCGAAGCTGATGTGGCTGAAGCGCAAGCTGCCGGAAACGTGGGCGCAGGCTGGCACTCTGTTCGATCTGGCCGACTTCCTGACCTGGCAGGCGACCGGCTCGCTGGCGCGCTCGCAATGCACGCTGACCGCCAAGTGGACCTATCTGGCGCATGAGGACAGTGCATGGCGGCGTGATTTCTTCGACATCGTCGGCCTCGATGATCTGTTCGACCATGGCAATCTGCCCGAACGGGCCAGCCCGGTCGGCGCCGATATCGGCCATCTGACGGCGCAGGCGGCAGCCGAGCTGGGCCTGAGCGAGACATGCCGGGTCGGCGCCGGGCTCATCGACGCCTATGCCGGCGCACTCGGCGTGCTCGGCGGCTTTGCCGGCGACGAGGAGAATATCGGCCGGCACCTGGCGCTGATCGCAGGCACGTCGAGCTGCGTCATGGCGATGTCGCCCGATCCGCAGCCCTTCGCCGGCGTCTGGGGTCCCTATTATGGCGCCGCGCTGCCGAAGCTGTGGCTGTCGGAAGGCGGCCAGTCGGCCACCGGCGCGCTGCTCGACCATATCATCCGCTGGCACGGCGCGGGCGGCGAGCCCGACGCCGCCATGCATGCCCGGATCGCCAGGCGCGTCACCGAACTGCGCACCGCGGAGGGCGACAACCTCGCCGCGAGGCTGCATGTGCTGCCGGATTTCCACGGCAACCGCTCGCCGCTCGCCGATCCGCACGCCGTCGGCGTCGTCAGCGGGTTGACGCTGGATTCCTCGTTCGACAGCCTGTGCAAGCTCTACTGGCGCACCGCCGTCGGCATTGCGCTCGGCGTTCGCCATGTGCTGGAGGCGCTGAACGAGAACGGCTACCTGATCGACACGCTGCATGTGACCGGCGGCCACACCAAGAACCCGCTGCTCATGGAGCTTTACGCCGACGCCACCGGCTGCACGGTGATCGAGCCGCTGGCCGACGAGGCGGTGCTGCTCGGCACCGGCATGGTCGCCGCCACCGCCGCCGGGCTTTTCCCCGATCTCAACGCCGCCTGCCTTGCCATGCAGCAAGGCGGCAAGACGCGCAGATCGAATCCGGCATCGGCTGGGCGCTTCGACCGCGACTACAGGATTTTCCTCGAAATGCACCGGCAACGGCGCATGCTGGACGCGATCCGGTAGGAAGCCTCCTTGTCACCCTCTAACTCTTTGTTTTGACGCAATCCCGGACGGAAAACCGTTCACACTTTTCCTGGGATTGCTCTAAGCAGGGACACGCCGGATTTCGCATCGAAGAGATGCAAGCTCGATTCATCGAAGCTGTAGCGGACATCGGCGCGGATGGCGGGGCAGGCGCGACTGGGAACAAGGGCACTGATTTCCTTGCCGTTCAGGCCGAATGTCACCAGCGCGTCATTGCCATGGAACTCGATGAGATCGGCTGTCCCTGACAGGAGATTTGCGGACGCGCCAGGATTGGCGGCCATGAGGTCGGGGGGCCTAATCCCGAGCACGGCGCTCTCACCGTGCTGGAGCTTGAAGCGTTCGCCTGAGATGGTGAAGACCGTTCCGGCATTGGTCAGCGTCCAGGCGCTTCCCTTCCGTCCAATCGTCACGTCGATGAAATTCATGTTCGGGGTTCCGATGAATCCGGCCACGAACAGATTGCCCGGGCGCTCATAGATTTCCGCCGGCGAGCCAATCTGCTCGATTTTACCGTCCCGCAAGAGGACGATCCTATCGGCGAGCGTCATCGCCTCCAGCTGGTCGTGCGTGACGTAGACGGTGGTGGTGTTCAATGACTGGTGCAGCCGGGCGATCTCGACACGCATGTGGTTGCGCAGCTTGGCGTCCAGGTTGGACAGCGGCTCGTCGAACAGGAAGACTTTCGGCGTCTTGATCATGGCGCGGGCGATGGCGACGCGCTGCTGCTGGCCGCCGGACAGTTCGGCCGGCTTGCGGTCGAGATAGGGTTCGAGGCCCAGCGTCTTCGAGACGGCGCCGACGCGCTGCCGGATCTCGGCCTTCGGCACCCTCTGCCGCTTCAGCCCGAAGGCGATGTTGTCAAAGATCGTCATGTGCGGGTAGAGCGCGTAGTTCTGGAACACCATGGCGACGCCCCGGTCGCCCGGATCGAGGTCGTTGACCACCTTGCCGCCGATCGAGACCTCGCCGCCGCTGATGTCCTCCAGCCCGGCCAGCATCCTGAGCAGGGTCGACTTGCCGCAGCCGGAGGGGCCGAGGAAGACGACGAATTCGTGTTCCTCGATGCTCAGGTTGAGATCGCGGATGACGGTCGTGGCGCCATAGGATTTGTCGACATGGGAACAGACGATCGCGGACATGGCTCTGTCAGGCCTTCTCGCTCGAAATCAGGATCTGCAGTTTGACGTCTTCCGGCTTGCCCGCCGCAGCCCGCTCGAACGCCTCGATGCTGTCGTTGAACGCATAGGTGCCGGTGATCAGCGGGTTGAGGTCGACTTTGCCGGAGGCGATCAGCTGCAGGGCGCGGTCGAAGATGTTGGCGTAGCGGAAAACCGTCTCGATGCGGACCTCCTTCGATATCGCCGCCGGAACGTTGAGGCTCACCGGTTCCACCGGAAGCCCGACAAGGACGACCGCGCCGCCGGGACGCACGACCTCGAACAGGTTGGTGAACGCCTTCGGGCTGCCGCTCGCTTCGAAAACGATGTCGGCCCCCCAATTGTCGGTCGCCTCCGCCACCGCATCGGCCAGCGACCGTTCGCCGATATTGACCGGGACGATGCCGGGATAGCGCGCCGCGATCTCGAGCTTGGGAGCCGAGAAGTCGGAAATCAGCACCTTCGAGCAGCCGCCGGCGAGGGCCGCCAGCGCGATCATGATGCCGATCGGACCGCAACCGATGACGACGGCGACGTCGCCCGGAACGATTCTCGCGCGCGACGCCGCCTGCATGCCGATGGCGAACGGCTCGACCATCGCGCCTTCGGCGAAGGAAACATTGTCGGGCAGCTTGTAGGTGAAAGCCGCCGGATGGACGGCCTCGGGCGCAAGAATACCATGCACCGGCGGCGTCGCCCAGAAGGTGACGTCGGGGTCGACATTGTAGATGCCGAGCCGGGTTGCCCGCGACGCCAGGTTCGGCACGCCCGGTTCCATGCAGACACGGTCACCGACCTTGAGCGTCGTCACGTTGGCACCGATCTCGACGATCGTTCCGGACGCTTCGTGGCCAAGCACCATCGGCGCGCGCACGACATAGCTGCCGATGGCGCCATGCGTGTAATAGTGTACGTCGCTGCCGCACACGCCGACCGTATGGATGGCGATCCTGACATCGTCCGGCCCGACATCGAGCGGCAGCGCGATCTCGCGCAGGGCCAGTTCACCCTTCTTCTCAAGCACCAATGCCCGCATCGTCTCGTCCTCGCTTCAAGTCTTCTTTTGCCGGAAAACGGAATTCAGGAAGCCGCTGAGCACGCCGAGAAACAACAGCGGCGGCAACGACAGAAGCACGACCGAGGCATTCAGGATTCCCCACGGCACGTTCATGCCCTGCTGGGAGAGTTCCGAGGCGACGATCGGCAGGGTCTTGGCGTTGGAGCTCGACAGCATCAACGCGATCAGGAACTCGTTCCAGACCAGCACGAAACTGAAGGCCACCGCGCCGATCAGCGAGCGCGCAGCAACCGGCAGCGCGATCCGCCAGAACACCGAATAGGCGCCGTAGCCATCGACGAAGGCGGCTTCCTCGACCTCCTTCGGCACCGCCTGGAAGGCGGGAATGGCCAGCCACATGATCACCGAGATGGTGAGCAGGCAATAGGTGACGATCAGCGCGGCGAGCGTATCGTAGAGGCCGAGCTGCAGCCAGATCACCATCAGCGGGATGGCGACCGCGACCGGCGGCAGGAAGCGCAGCGACAGCACGAAGAACTGGATGTCGCCGGCCCAGCGGTTCGGGTAGCGCGCCACCGCATAGGCGGCGGGAAGGCCGAGCATCACGCCGATCAGCACCGCGACGCCGCAGGCGACGACCGAATTGTAGAGGCCGGTCATGACGCTGTCGCGGCCGAGGATATAGCTGATGTTGGCAAGGGTCGGCGTGAACACGACGCGCGGAACGCGGGTGATGATGTCGACATTGTTCTTCAGTGAGTTGAGCGCCGTCCACAGCAGCGGAAACACGGCCATGAAGCCGGCGAAGGCCAACACGGCCTTGCCGAGCAGGCGGCCCACTCCGATGCGAGATGGCCTCATGCCTGCACCCTCTTCCACAGCATGGTGAAGGTGATGACGGTGGCGATCATCATCAGCACGGCCATCGCCGAGGCATAGGAGACCTTGCCGGACTCGATAAAGCCCTGCGAGAAGGCGTACATGTCGAGCGTCTCGGTCGCCACGCCCGGTCCGCCGCGGGTCATCACATAGATCAGGTCGAACGACCGCAGCGACTCGATCATCTTGACGAACATCAGGCTGACCAGCGGCGCCTTAAGCATCGGCAAGGTGACATAGGCGTGGATCTGCCAGCGGCTGGCATGATCGAGCCGTGCCGCCTCGATCGGCTGCGGCGGCAAGGTCTCCAGCAGCTTCAAAACGATGACGGCGAAGAACAGGCCCCATTGCCAGACATCGACCGACGCGACGGCGAACAGGGCCGTCGACGGCTTGGACAGCGGATCGAAGATCAGCCCGCCGGTGAGCAGCCGGTAGGGATAGGTGGCGATGCCGTAGAGCGGGTGATAGGCGAATTTCCACACGAAGGCGGCCGAGACGCGCGGCAGCAGGACCGGGATGATGAACAGCAGGCAGTAGAGGTTGCGCAGGCGCGGCGACGCGACCTCGAACATCAGCACGCCCAGCCCGATGGCCACGGTCATCGTCGCGGCCACGGTGACGACCTCCCATTTCACCGACACCCAGACGGCGTTGAGGAAGCGGCGATCGAAGAACAGGTCATAGAAATTCGAGAACCAGACATAGGAATAATCCGCCGAGCTGAGCTCCCGGTTCTGCAGGGCGATGACGATCGCGTAGAGCGTCGGCACCATCGACAGGATCAGGAGAATGACGAGCGTCGGCACGACGAAGGTGACCGGCAAGGAGGAGCGTCGCGGCATCTTTTTATCCCCTGGCTGCGGCTCAACGGCAGTGAGAAGGCCCGCGGCGCACAGTCCCGACATTCCATCGAATGTCGCAGGCTGTGCGCCGCAGGGGGAGGATGGCTTATTTCTTCACCAGCTGGTTGGCATAGGCATCAAGCTCGTCGAGACCGCCCTTGATGTCGGTGCGGGTGCCGGTGACCAGTTCCTCGAGGATGATGCCCCAGCGGTCGCCAAGGTCCGGCCAGCGCGGGTCCTGCCAGAAGTTCACCGCCGTCACCTTGCCGGTTTCAGCCAGGGCCTGGCCAAGGTCGGCGCCGTAGATGTCGGCGAATTCCTTGCTGGACAGGACGCTGGTGCGGTTCAGTTCCCCGAACTGATGGGCGTCGAGCCGGCGCTTCTCGTTTTCCTTCGATGTCGCCCAGGCGATGAACAGGCCGGCGCATTTCTTCGAGGCGTCATCGGCATTGGCCTTCGCCGCGATGGCGAGGCCGTGGCCATAGCCGCCACCGGGAAGCGGCGAAGGCGGCGGCAGGAAGCCGATCTTGCCAACCACCTGCGATGTCTTCGGATCGACCGCCATGCCCGACAGCGGAGTCGATTCGACCAGGATCGCGACCTGGCCCGACAGGAACGCCCCGGTCGATTCATCCCAGCTGCCGGTCTGCGTGCCGGGCGCTGAATCCTTGAACAGCTTCAGGTAGGTTTCCGTCGCCTTGACGGCGGCGTCCGAATTGAAGACCGGCTTGTCGCCGTCGAACCACTTGCCGCCATAGGCCTTGAAGAACGGCATCCACCTCCAGACATTGGCGCCCGAACCGCGCGCGCCACGCAGGGCGATGCCGTAGATGCCCTTGTCCGGATTGGTCAGTTTCGGCACATCGGCGATCAGCTCGTCCAGCGTCTTCGGCGGCTGGATGCCAGCCGCTTCCAGAATGTCCTTGCGGTAGACCATCAAGTCGCCGCCGCCGGTCAGCGGCGCGAACCACACCTTGCCGTCATAGGTGGCGACCTTCTGGCGGCCGGGATCGAAATCGGCATAGTCATAGTCGGCCGGGTAGTAGTCGGCCAGCGGCACGATCCATTTCGACGACGCGAACAGCGCGACATTGGCCTCGTCGACATAGTAGACGTTGTAGTTGCCGACGGTGGATGCATCGGCGCGCGATTTCGCGCGGCGATCGTTTTCGTTCAGATAATCGATCTGGAAGCTGGCGCCGGCAAGCTTCTGAAATTCCTCCTTGGACTCCTCCAAAAGGGTCAGGCCGTCGCGGGGCTGCGCCAGCACCTTGACCGGCGCGGAGCAGACCGGCGCCTGCGCCAGGGCGATGGTGGAAACGGTGGTGGAAAGCATAAGGGCCGCGCCAAGGCTGGCGCCGAGCCGGATTGGTGTCATGATCTTTTCTCCTCCAGGAACAGGTCACGGGAAGCGTGGTCCCCGGATTGCGCGATCCTCACCATCGCCCGAGCGACATGCTGCCCACCGCCAAGATGCGCAGTCGCGGCGACCCATGCTAGAAGCCCCGTTGCAGCAGACCTGTACTTTTATGCATTGTGCGCTGCAAAATACCGCGCCCGATCGCTCAGCCCGTCACATGAGTACCGATCGATTGCCGCAGATGAGTCATGCACGCATCGTCAGCCGCTGGCGCGACAGGCGGCGATAGGACGATGGCGTCATCTTGTGCTTGCGCATGAACGCCCGGTTGAAGTTGGAGATGTTCATGTAGCCGACCTGGAAACAGATGTCGGTGATGGCAATGTCGGTATCGGCCAGCAGCTTGCAGGCTTGCCAGAGCCGGAGCTTGGCGATGTGCTCGCTGAAGCTGTTGCCGGTGTTCTTCTGGAAGAAGCGCGAGAAGGTGCTGTGCGTCATGCCGGCGCGTTCGGCAACGTCCGGCAGCTTCAGGTCCTCGGCGAAATGCTGGAACAGATAGGTCAGGGTGCGCTGGATGATGTCCAGCGAGGCGGCGTCGAGAACCGGCGAGAAGTCGGGCGAGGACAGCAATTCGTATTCCTCGCTCCTGGCGAGGAGGTCGACCAGATTGAGGAATAGGCAGAACCTGCTCAGCCCGCTGGCCTCGCCCATGCGCTCCATCAGCGAGGCGCCTTCCAGCGCCGTGCGGCCGTGGAAGACCATGCCGCGCAGCGACCTTTCCAGGAACGGTTCCAGTTCGCGCAATTCGGGCAGCAGGCCCGCGGAGCCCCGTAGCCTCTCCGCATCGAACTGGAGGACGATGTCTCGGCCCTCGATCAGTTCGCCCGGCCGCACCGAGGTCACCCAATCATGCGGCAGGCCGCCGCCGACGATGGTCAGGTAGCCCGGGCCGAACTCGCCGATGTGATCGCCGACCAGAACCACGCCGGAGGATTTCCGGAGCAGGTGGATCTCGTATTCCGGATGGAAATTCCAGACATTGCGTTCCCAGGGATAGTCATCGAGACGCCACAGGAAGCTTTCACTCGCTTCGGTGACGATGTGCTCGAAGGCCGGCGCTGTGCGCGGTATCGCGACCGGGTTCTTCCTGGGCCTGAACTGCATGCTGCCTCCTGGCAAGCCATGATTCGTGGTGGCATTCGCCTGTTTGCGGAATTCGTAGCAGCCCATTGCCCCCATGTGAAATGCACCCCGATGCAGCGGTTCCGGACGCGCTGGCTCAACCTGTTCCGCCCCGCACTCTCTTGCCTTCGCGCCGCGTTTCGTTCAAAAGCTGGCGCAAACGCCGCGAGACCGCAGGTCTTGCCGTTTGACATGCGGCTTCCGGCCATTTGCCGACGTGCCGCGCCCGGAAAGAGCAGGACAATGTCTGCGATCGAAGCCGGCGCCCGCGCGCCGGGAAATCCTTGGCGTCGGGAAATCAGGGCGACGCTGGCGCTGGCCTGGCCGATGGTGCTGACCAATCTCGGCCAGACCGCCATGACGGCGACCGATGTCATGATGATGGGCCGGCTCGGCGCGGACACGCTGGCCAGCGGCGCGCTTGGCGCCAACCTCTATTTCATGCCGCTGATCTTCGGCCTCGGCCTGATGCTGGCGACGTCGCCGATGATGGCGACGGAGCTCGGCCGCCGCCGGCACTCGGTGCGCGACCTGCGCCGGACAGTGCGCCAGGGCCTGTGGCTGGCGATCCTCATCTCGATCCCGATCTGGATCTGCCTCTGGCACGGTGAGTCCATCCTGCTGGCCATGGGCCAGGACCCCGTCCTGGCCCATCACGCCGGCATCTACCTGCGCTGGCTCGAATGGGCGGTCCTGCCCTTCTATGGCTACATCGTGTTGCGCTCGTTCATCTCGGCGCTGGAGCGGCCCGGCTGGGCGCTGGTCATCGTCTTCGTCGCCGTTGCCTGCAACGTCTTCTTCAACTGGGTGTTCATGTTCGGCAATCTCGGCTTCCCCTCGATGGGCATTGCCGGCTCCGGTCTCGCCACCTCGCTGTCCAGCACGCTGATGTTCGCCGGCATGGCTGCCGTGGTGATGCTGGAGACAAAATTCCGCCGCTACCATCTGTTCGGGCGGTTCTGGCGGTCCGACTGGCCACGCTTCAAGGGCCTGCTGCGGCTCGGCATGCCGATCGCCGGCATCCTCGCCTTCGAGGTGACGATCTTCAATGCGGCGGCCCTGCTGATGGGCCTGATCGACGCGGATTCGCTGGCCGCGCACGCCATCGCCATCCAGATCGCCTCGATCAGCTTCATGGTGCCGCTCGGCCTCAACCAGGCGGTGACGGTGCGCGTCGGCCTGGCGCATGGCGCGGGAAACCGCGAAGGCGTGTCGCGCGCCGGCTGGACCGCCTTCGTCATTGGCGTCTCCTTCATGGCTCTGATGGGGCTGGTGATGATCCTGTGGCCGCACCCGCTGATCAGCGCCTTCATCGACCTTGCCAACCCGGCCAATGCCAGGGTGATCGGGCTTGCCGTGTCGTTCCTGGCCTTCGCGGCGCTGTTCCAGGTGTTCGACGGCGCGCAGGCGGTTGCCGCCGGCATGCTGCGCGGCCTGCACGACACCAAGGTGCCGATGATCTACGCGGCCATCGGCTACTGGGGCATCGGCCTGCCGCTCGGCGTGCTGCTCGCCTTCCATTTCGGCCTGCACGGGATCGGCATCTGGATCGGCCTGTCGTCGGGGCTGGCCGTGGTGGCGGCGCTGCTGCTGACGCGCTGGCTGCGGCGGGACCGCCTGGCGCCACCGCTTGTCTTCGGGCCTTGAAGCGGCCGGGCGCACGCGCACGCGGCCTGCCCTTGGCACCCAAAATACCTTCCGGCCCGGCCCTTGGACCGGCTCTTGCGGCCGCTGGACCAATCGCCGCAAATGACGAACCGGATAGCCATTATGGGGAGAGTGTTTATAACGGTCGCTGAAATCACGATATCCAAGGGGAGACGATGCGCTACATACGTCCGCTTTCAATCGAAGATGCCGTCGGCCAATTGGCCGGTTCGGCGGGGCCGGCCGCGATTCTTGCCGGAGGCAGCGACCTCCTGGTCAGGATGAAGGGCGGGTTTGTCGAACCAGACCTGATCGTCGACATCAAACTGATCGACGGCCTGAGCGAAATCCGCGAGACCGCCGAAGGCTTCAGCATCGGCGCCACCGTGCCCTGCGCCGCCCTGGGCGAGAACGCCGCCCTGAAAAAGGCATGGCCCGGCGTCGTCGAGGCGGCTAGGCTGATCGGCTCCAAGCAGGTGCAGGGCCGCTGCACCATTGCCGGCAATCTGTGCAACGCCTCGCCGGCGGCCGACAGCGTGCCGGCGCTGGTCGCGGCCGGCGCACGGGCGTCGATCGTCGGGCCGGGCGGCAAGCGCACCGTTCCCGTCGAGGCCGTACCGATCGCGCCGGGCAAGACGTCGCTCGCCAAGGGCGAGATCATCGAGGCGATCCTGCTCGACAAGCGCGCGCCGCGCTCGGGCGATGCCTATCTGCGTTTCATCCCGCGCACCGAGATGGACATCGCCGTGGTCAGCGCCGGCGTGAACCTGACGATCGACGAGCACGGCGTCGTCACGGCGGCCCGCGTGGCGCTCGGCGCCGCGGCTCCGACCGTGCTGCTGGTCGAGGAAGCCGCCGAGGCGCTGATCGGCAGGAAGCTGGACGAAGCCGCGCTCGAGCGGCTGGCCAAGGTGTGCTCGGGGGCCTGCCGCCCCATCGACGACAAGCGGGGCACCATCGAGTTCCGCAGGAAGGTTGCGGGCGTGCTGGCCAGACGGGCCGCGATAACCGCCTATGAACGCGCAGGAGGCAAATGATGGCTGGCGTAGCAGTATCGACGACGATCAACGGCGACAATTACGAATATCTGTGCCAGCCCGACGAGACGCTGCTGGACGTGCTGCGCGATCGGCTCGGGCTGACCGGCGCCAAGGAAGGCTGCGGCACCGGCGACTGCGGCGCCTGCAGCGTCATCCTGGACGACCGGCTGGTCTGCTCGTGCCTGGTGCTCGGCGCCGAGGCCGAAGGACGTACGATCGAGACCGTCGAGGGCATGGCGCATGGCGACCAACTGCATACGCTGCAGCAGAAGTTCCTCGAGCACGCGGCGCTGCAATGCGGCATCTGCACGCCGGGCTTCCTGATCGCGGCCAAGGACCTCTTGGCCAAGAATCCCGACCCGACAGAGGAGGAAATCCGCTTCGGCCTGGCCGGAAACCTGTGCCGCTGCACCGGCTACGACAAGATCGTGCGCGCCGTCCAGGACGCGGCAATCGTGATGAAGGGAGCCTGAGATGAATTTCGATCCGCGTTTTTCGGGACGTCAATTCACATCCGTCGGCACGCGCCCGATCCGGCCCGACGGCGTCGACAAGGTGACCGGCCGCGCGCGCTACGGCGCCGACTTCAACATGGCCGGCCAGCTGGTCGGGCGTGTGCTGAGAAGCCCGCACGCCCATGCCAGGATCAGGAGCATCGACACTTCGAAGGCCGAGCAGTTGCCCGGCGTCAAGGCGGTGATCACCGCCGCCGACCTGCCCGACCTGACCGATGGCGACGCCGCCATGTTCGACATCCTCGACAATTGCATGGCGCGCACCAAGGCGCTCTATGACGGCCATGCGGTGGCCGCCGTCGCCGCCGTCGACGCCCGCACCGCCAGGCAGGCGCTGAAGCTGATCGAGGTCGACTACGAGATCCTGCCGCATGTCACCGA
>NZ_JBAZUD010000049.1:0-30861 GCF_041661565.1 Mesorhizobium sp. | reverse complement strand
CGCGCTGGCGCTGGCCGCCCGACAGCTGATGCGAGTAGCGGAAGCGAAAGCCGTTGCCGAGGCCAACCTCGTCGAGCGCCCGCTGGATGCGCTTTTCGCCGTCGGCAAAACCATGAATGGCCAGTGGTTCCTGCAGCAGGCGGTCAACGGTCTGGCGGGGGTGAAGCGAGCCATAGGGATCCTGGAAAACCATCTGCACTTCGCGGTAGAACGCCTTGTCGCGGCGTGCGCCGAGTTTCTTGCCGTTCACGGTGATGGTGCCCGAGGCGACCGGCGCGAGGCCGGCGATGGCCCTGAGCAGCGTCGATTTGCCGGAGCCGGATTCGCCGACGAGGCCGAAGGATTCTCCCGACCTGACTTCCAGGCTGACGCCTTTCAGCGCTCGAAACCGGTCGAAGACCACTTCCAGCCCGTCGATGGCAATTGCCGCCGTCATGCCGCCCACTCCAGCTTGCGGTCGAGCACCGGCAGTGGATGCCGTTCGAAGCCGATCCTCGGCATGCAGTTGAGCAGGCCGCGGGTGTAGGGGTGCTGCGCCTGGCTCAATTCAGACGCCTTGAGCTGCTCGACCACCTTGCCGGCATACATGACGATGACGCGGTCGCAAAAGGACGAAACCAGACGCAGATCGTGCGAGATGAAGATCAACCCCATGCCGCGCTCGCTGACAAGCCTGTCGAGGATGCCGAGCACGTCGAGCTGCACGGTCACGTCGAGCGCCGAGGTCGGCTCGTCGGCGATCATCATTTCCGGACCGGCGATCAGCATCATGGCGATCATGGCGCGCTGGCCCATGCCGCCCGACACTTCATGCGGATGCAGGTCGAAGACACGGGCGGGATCACGGATCTGCACGGCTTCCAGCATGGCCAGCGCACGGTCGCGCGCCTCGGACTTGCCGACCTTCTCATGGGTGCGCAGCGTCTCGACGATCTGGCGACCGATGCTCATCACCGGGTCGAGCGAGTATTTCGGATCCTGCAGGATCATGGCGATGCGTTTCCCCCGCAGCGCCCGGCGCTCGCGTGGCGACGCGGCGAGCAAGTCGATGCCGTCGAAGGCCAATTTGTTGGCCGATATCCGGGCCTGCGGAGGTGTCAGTCCCATGATGGCGCGGCCAGTCTGCGATTTGCCGGAGCCGGACTCGCCGACGATGCCCAGCCGTTCGCGCCCCAGCGAAAACGAAACGCCGCGCACCGCCTCGATGAGCCCGGTGCGGGTCGGAAAGGTGACGCGCAGATCGTCGACGTCAAGCAGTGTGCCGCCGCTCATTGGTCGCCGCTCCGGGGATCAAGCGCGTCGCGCAGGCCGTCGCCGAGCAGGTTGAAGCCGAGGCTGACGATCAGGATGGCGAAGCCAGGCGCGCCGGCCACCCACCACTGGTCAAGCACGAAGCGCCGGCCCGACGCGATCATCGTGCCCCATTCGGGCAGCGGCGGCTGCGCGCCGAGGCCAAGGAAGCCGAGACCGGCCGCGGTCAGGATGATGCCGGCCATGTCGAGCGTCACGCGCACGATCAGCGAGGAAATGCAGAGCGGCATGATGTGGCGTAGCACGATGCGGAAGGGCGAGGCGCCCATCAACTGTACCGCCTTGATGTAATCGGAATTGCGCACGGTCAGCGTTTCCGCGCGGGCAATGCGGGCGTAGGGCGGCCAGGAGGTGATGGCGATGGCCAGCACCGCATTCTCGATACCCGGGCCCAGTGCGGCGACAAACGCCAGCGCCAGGATCAGCTTGGGAAAGGCGAGGAAGATGTCGGTGACGCGCATCAGCACGGCATCGGTCCAGCCGCCGGCATAACCGGCGACGGTGCCGACCAGCAGGCCGACGGGCGCCGCGATGACCGCGACAAGGATGACCACGTAGAGCGTCCAGCGCGAGCCATAGAGGATGCGCGAAAGGATGTCGCGACCGAGATCGTCGGTGCCGAACCAGTGTTCGGCGCTCGGCGCTAGCAGGCGCGAGCCCTTGAGGTCGCCGAATGTCGGCGAATAGGGGGCCAGCACGCCGGCAAGGGCGGCGATGACCAGCAGGGCGATGATGATGAGCAGGCCGAGAAACGCCAGCCGGTTGGCGGAAAAGCGCCGCCACGCCACATAGGCGCGGCCGAGCCGCGCCTGCATGCGCGATGCGGGCCGCTCGCTGAGCAGCCAGGCACGACGGCTCTGGATCGTATCCGCGCTCATCGGACCTTCGTCCTCGGATCGAGCACTCGGTAGAGCAGGTCGGACAGGAGATTGATGCCGATGAACACCGAGCCGATGACGATCGTGCCGCCAAGCACGGCATTCATGTCGGCATTCTGCAGCGAATTGGTGATGTAGAGGCCGATGCCCGGCCAGGAGAACACGGTCTCGGTCAACACCGACCCTTCGAGCAGGCCGGCATAGGACAGCGCGATCACCGTCACCATCGGGACCGCCGCGTTGCGCAGCGCGTGACCCCAGATGATGCGGGTTTCGGACAGGCCCTTGGCGCGCGCGGCGACGATGTATTCCTGGGTGAGTTCATTGAGCATGAACGAGCGGGTCATGCGGCTGATGTAGGCGAGCGAGAAGTAGCCGAGCAGCGAGGCCGGCAGGATGATGTGGCGGAAGGCGTCATGGAAGACATCCCACTGCCCCTGCATGGCGGAATCGAGAAGGTAGAAGCCGGTGATCGGCGTGAAGGTGTATTCGTAGACGACGTCGAGCCGCGCCGGGAAGGCGACCCATTGCAGCTTGGCGTAGAACAGCACCAGCGCCAGTAGTCCGAGCCAGAAGATCGGCACGGAATAGCCGATCAGGCCGATGACGCGCACGATCTGGTCGATGATGCTGCCGCGTTTGACCGCGGCGAGCACGCCAAGCGGCACGCCAAACAGCGCGCCGATCAACGTGCCCAGCGTCGCCAGTTCCGTCGTTGCCGGAAGGGCGCGCCGGATATCGGTCATCACCGGATTCGTGGTCAGCACCGAGGTGCCGAAATCGCCGTGCAACGCGCTTTTCACATAGATGTAGAATTGCTCGACCAGCGGCAGGTCGAGACCCATCTCTCGGCGCGTGCGCTCGACGACATTGGCCGGCGCCCGGTCGCCCAGGACCGCCAGGACCGGGTCGATCGGTATGACCCGGCCGATAAAGAACGTCACCGCGAGCAGACCGAGATAGGTCGTGATCGCGATGACCAGGAAGCGGCCCAGCGATGATGCAAAGGCGGCGGCACGGGCGCTGCCGCGCCCGCCCTCGTTTTCAACCGCGCTCATGCGGCGCGTCCGCGGACGCTACTCCTTCGACACCGGGCCGACGAAGTTGCTGTCGAAGCTCGGGCCGAGCGCGAAACCCTTGAGGCTCTTGCGCAGGCCAGCCACTTCAAGCTGCTGATGGATGAGGACGAAGGGGCTGGTGTCGAGGATCTTCTTCTCGAGATCCTGATACTCGGCGGCGCGCTTGCCGGCATCCTTCTCGAGCAGGGCCGCTTCCGTCTGCTTGGTCAGGTCCGGAATGTCCCAGGCGTTGCGCCAGGCGAGCGTCTTGGTCTTGCCCGCATCGGAATTGTCCGGGTTCGAGGCGAAGGTCTGGGCATTGGAGTTCGGATCGAAATAGTCCTGACCCCACTGGCCGATATAGATGTCATGGTTGCGGGCGCGGTATTTGGTCAGCGTCTGCTTGCCGTCGCCGGGAATGATCTCCAGCTTGATGCCGGCCTGTCCAAGCGTCTGCTGGATCGATTCCGCCATGCCGGTCGTCGGCTGGCCATTGCGGACGTCCATGGTGACGCTGAAGCCGTCGGGCAGACCGGCCTTTGCCAGCAACTCCTTGGCCTTGGCGACATCGAGCTTGAAGGGGTTCTCGTCGAGTTCACCCAGAACGCCCTTGGGCAGGAAGGTCTGGTGGATCTCGCCGATGCCCTTGAGGATGGTGGTGCTCAGCGCGTCATAGTCGACCAGGTACTTGAAGGCCTGCCGAACCTCGGGCTTGGCGAGGTTCGGGTTCTTCTGGTTGAGGCTGATGTAATAGACCGTGCCCTTGGGCGCGCTGGTGGTGGTCAGGTCGGCGTTCTTAGCGATGGCGTCCAGGTCGTTGGGCTCGAGATTGCGGGCAACGTCGATGTCACCGGCCTCGAGCGCCAGGCGCTGGCCCGAGCTTTCCTTCATGTTGCGGTAAATGACGCGGGCAAGCTTGGCCTTCTCGCCGTAGTAATTGTCGTTGCGCTCGAGCACGACGGCCTCGTTGGCACGCCATTCGCGCAGCTTGTAGACGCCGGAGCCGGCGTAGCCGGTCTTCAGCCAGGCATTGCCGAAGTCGTTGTCGTATTTGTAGTCGGCGGTGGGCGCGGCGGTGACGACATGCTCCTTGACCAGCTTGCTGTCGACAACCGAAGCGACAGTCGCCGAAAGGCAGTTCAGGACGAAGCTCGGCGCATAGGCCTTGTCGACGGTGAACTGGAAGGTCGTGTCGTCGACCGCCTTGGCTTTCTCGGCGACGTTGTCGCCGCTGATGCCGAATTGGCCGATGATGAAGGCCGGGCTCTTGTCGAGCTTGATGACGCGCTCGAACGAATAGGCGACGTCGGCCGCAGTGATCGGATTGCCCGAGGCGAATTTCAGGCCGGGCTTGAGCTTGAAAGTGTAGGTCAGGCCATCGTCGGAGACGGTCCAGCTTTCGGCGAGGTCGCCCTTGACCTTGGAGGTGTCGGCGAGGTCGAGACGGACAAGCAGGTCGTAGGTGTTGCCGGTGACCTCGGCCGTCGAGAGCTCGAACGCTTCGCCCGGGTCCATGGAGATGATGTCGTCGATCGCGAAACCTTCGACCAGCGTGTCGGCCGGCGTAACGGCACCGGCTGGCGCGCCGGCCAGCAGAAGCGCCGACATGGCCGCACCGGCGAGCAGGACACGAGAGCGTAGAGCAAACTTTTCCATCATCATGGTGATCGTTCCCTGTTTTGTTGTTTGTTGACCTGAGTTCCCGGCTCAGGGTTCGGAATTTGTTTTCAGGAGCCCAAAAATACAGCCCTGAGACCCCTTACCGTCGCGGTTTTTGTCCAGTTGGTCAACACCTATCCGGCGGCTTCCAAACCTGTACCGAGCATCTGTGCGACGCCGTATTGGACCAGAGCGGGCGGGGTCGAGTCGACGCATGCGCCGGCTAATCGAGGCGGCCGAGTGGGAAAAATCTGCCAATTCCGGGGCTATTTAAGCGCCGCGACCAGAGCTGCATCCGGGAAGCAGGTGGCGGCGCGGCCGTTCCTTGCCTGCCATTCGCCGATAGAGCGGCGGGTCTTGAAACCGGGCAGGCCGTCGGCGCTGCCCACGTCATAGCCCTTGGCCTCCAGCGCGCGCTGAAGAGCCGCGATGTCCGAGCGGTAGAGCCCGCCGACCTCGCCCCAGCCGCCGGCGAAATTGCTGTCGCCGTGAGCGATGCGATCGGCGCCATGGCCGATGAACAGCGCGTAGAGGTCGCTGGTGTTGTATTCCTTCAGCACGTAGAAATTGGGGGTGGCGATGAACGCCGGTCCGCTGCGGCCGGCCGGCATAAGCAGGAAGCCTTCGGCCTTCAGCTCGCCGGCGGGAAACGGCTTTCCGCCGACACGCCTGATGCCCATCGCCGCCCACTGCGAAATCCTCTTGCCCTGGTCTGGACCTTCGAGCGAACAGGAGACCGCCTCAGGCACGGTGACCTCGAAGCCCCAGCCGCGGTTCTTTACCCAGCCATAGTGGACGAGATAATTGGCAATCGAGGCCAGGACGTCCGGCGTCGAGTTCCAGATGTCGGCACGGCCGTCGCCATCGAAATCCACCGCATGCTTCAGGAACGAGCTCGGCATGAACTGCGGCTGGCCCAGCGCGCCGGCCCAGGACGATTTCATCGCGCCGACCGGGGCCAGTCCCCGCTCGACGATCTCGAGCGCCGCCAGGAGTTCGGTGCGGAAGAAATCCTTCTTGGTCGACATGAACGCCTTGGTGCCAAGCACCTCGAAGGCGTCATAAGGCATCCTCGCCGCGCCGAAGCCGGTCTCGCGGCCCCAGATCGCCAGGAGGATTTCGCCCGGCACGCCATAGCGCTTTTCGACGGCCGCCAACGTCTTGGCGTTGACGGCTTCGCGCGCGCGTCCGCCCGATGTGACCGCACGAACAGTCTTCTCGGCGAAATAGGCGCCGGGCGAGCCGAACTCAGCCTGATGCTGCTTTTTCGGCGTCGTCGCCTTCTCCCCCGGCTTCACCAAGTCGGGCAGCTTGAGGTTGGGCTTGATGCCGTCGAAAGCCGCATCGAAGGTCTTTTTGGAAATGCCCTTGGTTTTGGCTTCGGGCCAGAGGTCGTTCTGCAACCAGCCGCGGAACTGATCGTCGATTTTTGCGGCCGAGGCGGGAGCAGAAAAGACGAGGAATGCAATCGCAGCCAGGAAAAAAGCGCGGCAAAACTGGCGAAGTCCGCGTTCTGTCGCGCGAAGGAATGCAGTCATCTCAGGAGCATCCCCGCCAATCTTGTCAAAACGCCGTCCGCGAGCGCAACGCGGCGGCCAGCGTGCCCTCGTCGAGATAATCGAGCTCGCCGCCGACCGGCACGCCATGCGCCAGCCGCGTCACCTTGATGTCGAAGCCGTTCAGCTGATCGGTGAGGTAATGCGCCGTCGTCTGGCCCTCGACCGTCGCGTTGACGGCGAGGATGATCTCCTTGACCTCGCCGCCGGCGACGCGGTC
The DNA here is from genome assembly GCF_041661565.1 of Mesorhizobium sp. GTDB lineage: Bacteria > Pseudomonadota > Alphaproteobacteria > Rhizobiales > Rhizobiaceae > Mesorhizobium. The sequence goes on along the minus strand of NZ_JBAZUD010000049.1, from coordinate 24,179 downwards.
CACGAGCGAACGGATGTTGAGCTGGTCGGGGCCGATGCCGTCGAGCGGCGAGAGCGTGCCGCCAAGCACGTGGTAGCGGACATTCATCGCGGCCGCCCGCTCCAGGGCCCACAAATCGGAAACGTCCTCGACGACGATGATGGTGCCGGCATCGCGGCGCGGATCGGTGCAGATCATGCAGGGGTCCGATGTATCGACATTGCCGCAGGTCGAGCAGACGCGCACCTTGTCGGCCGCCTCGGCCATGGCGCCGGCCAATGGCGAGAGCAGCTGCTCCTTCTTCTTGATCAGGTGCAGGGCGGCTCGCCTGGCCGAACGCGGACCGAGCCCCGGCACCTTGGCCAGGAGCTGGATCAGGCGTTCGATCTCGGGACCGGCGATTCGCTTGGACATCGCCCTGATCTAGGATTTTTCAGAGCGCTTTGGAACATCCCGCGTCGGAATGTTGCGCCGCCGGTCCCTGGCGAACCCGCGCGCGCATGGGGTCAGTTGGCTTCGAGCGGCCGACCCTGGCTCACAATCATCGCGCCGATATCATCGGTGTTTTCAGGCGTCGACTGGAATCCCATCGCCGCCTCCTGCGGCGCACCCTGAATCGAGCTGATCACCCTTTTGTTCAAGCCACCGCCGAAACGGGCGGCATCCGGCTCTTCCATCGGCTCCTGCATCGCAACGATTGTCTGCTTGGCCTGGACACGGGCGGATTTCGCGGCCGGCGCAACCGAGGCGGTGATAAAGGCCTGCTCGGCGGGAGCGGCGCGGACGGTGGCCGTCCTCGCCGGCTCGGCGGAAGCGACAAGCGTTACGGGCGCGGCGGGCATGGGAGCCGGAGGCGCTATGGAAGCCACCGCGACCTGGTTTTCGTCCGGCAACGGCTGCCAGTTGCGGCCGCGCTTCTCGTAGAAGGCGTTGCCGCCGGCGACCATGGTGTAGTGCATGTTCTTGTAGGGGAAGCGCAGGCCGGCGGTGTGGAAGTACATCGTGTTCTTCAGCTTGGCCTTGCGCTCGCCGCGAAGCACGGCAGCGGCGGCTTCCTCGACATCGGGCATCGCCCGCGAGTTCATCGGCCTCGTCATGACACCCGGCGCAAACTGCCCGGGTTCGCCGACGACGTCGCAGATGGTGTTGCCGTGATTGCCGGAGCGCAGCCGGTTCATCACCACGGTGCCGACGGCGATCATCCCGTCACGGCTCGAACGGTTGGACTCGAAGAACATTGCCCGCTCCAGGCACTCCTTGTCCTTGGGCGTGTGGTCAAACGGACGCGAACTCAGGAAACTCGGCGTGATGGCATCGGTGAGGCTGGCGACTGACATGCCATGTGAAGTCGTCTGGCTGCAGCCAGCCAAGAACAGGGGAGAAGTGACGATGCCGAGCAAAAGCGGCATCTTCCATCGCGTGACGATCAACAGGTAACCCTCATTTCGGCCCGCCCCCAGGCTGCGGCAAGAATGAGACACTTTCAGGCAAAATGATGGCTAAACCGTTATTAATAAGGCCCTGTTGCCAAACTGGTACAGTTGCGTGGCAAAACCTCGGTCATGGCTCCGCCGGAATGTCGGCCCGCTGTCCGGGCTCGTCCTGTTCGAACGTCTCGGAAAACAGGCCGCGCCGCAGAAACAACGCCCTTGCTTCCCTCGCCTTGGGCCCGATCCGCTCCGGCCAGCCGCCCTCGATGAACTCGACCCTGGTGAAATCGGCACTGGACTCGCCGGCCGCTTCCAGGAAATCCGCGATCTCCAGCACGATCATGCGCTCGTCCTTCGACAGGGCTGACATGCCTGACTCGATCGAGGGGCGATGCACGAAATCCTCGAACAGGTCGAAGTAACCCCTGATGCCGACGAGATCGGCCCCGGCGTCGCAATCCGCGAGGATTTCAAGGATCTCGAAGATCCTGTTGCGCACACGCTGCTCGATCAGTCTTTCGGAGGGCTCATCGGTCATGGCATGCCGCCGCTGAATTCAACGCTATGCATGTCGTCGCGCGAAATCACGCAGGTCGGGATGACCTGGATCAAAAAGGCAGTTTCATTCCCGGCGGGATCGGCAGCCCGGCGGTCAGCGTCTTGGTCTTTTCCTGCATGATCTGCTCGACCTTTGCCTTGGCGTCGTTGTGAGCGGCGAGGATCAGATCCTCGAGGATCTCGACATCGTCCTCCTTGAACAATGACGGGTCGATCTTCAGCGACTTCATCTCGAATTTTCCGGTTAGGATGACATTGACCAGGCCGCCGCCGGCCTGGCCGGCGGCCTCCAGCGTCGCGATCTCATCCTGCATGGCTTGGAACTTGGCCTGCATTTCCTTCGCCTTGCCCATCAGGCCGAGAAGATCTTTCATGGTCGGGTCCTTTGCGGATTCGTGGCTGGTCAGTTGTCGTCGTCGTCAGCCGGCGGTTCGACCGGCACTTCGGCCTCGCCCGCATCAGCTTCCGGCGCGTCGGGAATGCGCACGTCGATGATCTTGGCGCCGGGAAAACGCGACAGGATCGCGGCCACGGTCGGATCGCTCCTGGCATCGAGAAAGGCGTTCTCGCGCTTGCTCGCTTCCATTTCGGCCAGCGTCTGGCCGCCCTGCTCTTTCGACAAGGAGACCAGCCAGCTGCGTCCGGTCCAGGCACGCAGCTTGGTCGTCAGGTCGTTGAGCAGCATCTTGGGCGCATCGTCGGTCAGGCTGACGTCGATGCGCCCGGGCTCGATGCGGACGAGACGGATGCAGCGCTTGACTAGCACCTTGAAGGCCATGTCGCGCTGGGCGTCGGCGAGGGCAACGATGTCGGCCAGCGACTTCACCGGCGCCGACTGCACCTCCACCACCGGCTCCGGCGGAGCGACGAAGGCGGCAGGTGCTGGCGTGGCCTCTGTCATGGGCGACGCCTCGACCAGCCGCATGGTCTGCGCGCCACCCGACCCGCCGGGCATGCGGGTCTGCGCGACCGCGCTGGTCCCGCCGCCAGTGCCGTTGCCCGAACCAGCGGGGGTGCCATTCGGGCGCGGCGCGGCGTTTTGCGCCGGTCCCGCCCCTTCAATCGATCGCAACGCCTCGTCCAGCGTCGGCAGGTCGGCGGCGTGCGCCAGCCGGATCAGCACCATTTCCGCGGCGCTGACCGGCCGGTTGGATGACTGGACCTCGGGAATGCCCTTGAGCAGCATCTGCCATGTCCGCGACAGCACCCTGACCGACAGCGTCCTGGCGAATTCGGCGCCGCGGTCCCGCTCGTCCTGCGACAGCGAGGCATCCTCCACGGCCGTCGGCACGAAACGCAGCCGGGTGACGAGATGGTTGAACTCGGCAAGATCGGTCAGCACCGCTGCCGGGTCGGCACCGGTATCATACTGGGTGCGGAATTCGGCCAGTGCGGCGGCGACGTCGCCCTTCATGACATGTTCGAACAGGTCGACGATGCGGGCGCGGTCGGCGAGCCCCAGCATCGCCCGCACCGCCTCGGCGCTGACCGCGCCAGCGCCGTGCGCGATCGCCTGGTCGAGGATGGAAAGCGAATCGCGGGCCGAGCCTTCGGCGGCGCGCGCGATCATCGCCAGCGCTTCGTCGTCGACCGAGATGCCTTCCTTGCCCGAGATGGAAGAGAGGTGCGCGACCAGCGCGCCGGCATCGATGCGCCTCAAGTCGAAGCGCTGGCAGCGCGACAGGACGGTGATCGGAACCTTGCGGATTTCGGTGGTGGCGAAGATGAACTTGACGTGCGGCGGCGGCTCTTCCAGCGTTTTCAGCAGGCCGTTGAAGGCCTGCGTGGAGAGCATGTGCACTTCGTCGATGATGTAGACCTTGTAGCGGGCCGAGACCGGCGCGTAACGCACGCGCTCGATGATGTCCCTGATGTCGTCGATGCCGGTGTGCGAGGCGGCATCCATTTCGATGACGTCAACATGGCGGCCTTCCATGATCGCCTGGCAGTGCTCGCCCAGCACGGCAAGATCGACCGAAGGCTGGTCCATACCGGCGGTTTTGTAATTCAGGGCTCGCGCCAGTATGCGCGCCGTCGTGGTCTTGCCGACGCCGCGCACGCCGGTCAGCATCCAGGCCTGCGCGATGCGGCCGGTGGCAAAGGCGTTGGTGAGCGTGCGCACCATCGGCTCCTGGCCGACCAGTTCGGAGAAATTCGACGGACGATATTTGCGCGCCAGCACGCGATAGGCAGCGGCTTTGCCTGTCTCCGGGGCCGCAGCCCCCGAATTTCCGGCTTCGCTCATTCGCCCGTAAAGCTCCAAAAGGCAGCGCCCGAAGGCGTTCGATTCCTGCGCATAGTCTCGCCCGCGCTGCAATGCGTCGTCAATGTCGCGAGAGGGGCCGTTGAGGTGGGAGGCTGGAACAATGACCCGTTCCGGGCTCGTTAGGGCTGCTTCCTTCCGGACCTGACCCGGTTGGCGAGTGGATCGTCCACCACCAACCTCCCGCTTTCCATATCGGCAATTGCGCGATGAAATGCAAGTGCGCTGCGTCGGGGTGCAATGATTCACTTGCAGGCCTATCGCCTCCGCTCTAGCGTCATCCGTTCGAGGAAACCAAGAAAAACCGAGGAAACGCCGATGCTGCCTGGCCTGAAGGCCGGATTCACGCTGGATGCCCGGCTGGAGGCCGACAGCGAGCAGTTGATGTGGCTTGGGCTGTGCGAGTTGCGGGTGATGAACGACCGCCGCTGGCCGTGGTTGCTGCTGGTGCCGCAGCGGCCGGGCGCGGAGGAAATCCACGACATGACGCCGCTCGACCAGGCGATGCTGACCTTCGAGACCAATATGGTGGCGCAGGCACTGAAGAAGGCGACCGGCTGCACCAAGATCAATTCCGGCGCGCTCGGCAACATCGTGCGCCAGCTGCACGTCCATGTCGTCGCGCGGTCGGAAGGCGATGCCGCCTGGCCTGGCCCGGTTTGGGGACATGGCCTGCGAGAACCCTATCAAGGTTCCGATCTTCGCCGGTTTGCCGAAAGCATAAGAGCGGCGCTATAAGCGTCACCCTGTAATCATCCCGAATTGTCCGTCCCAATCAACAGAGTCCCCATGAGCTTTCGCCTGTTTGACGCGCCGTTGCGCGAACCGAGCCAGTTTGTCGGCTTTGCCGGCAACACGATCGACCGGCAATCCGAGAACCGTGCCGACGATTCGGTCGACAAGGCGCTCGCCGAGCCGACGGCGCGCCTGCTTTTGATGAACGCCGGGCGGCTTCACCTGAAGCTCGACGATGGCGGCGGGCTCCATCCCTGGTTCGGCGTCACCGAGAGCGAGCCCTTCATGCCTTCGCTCGCCCAGGGCGTCCTGCTCGGCTTTTCCGAACAGGGACCGGTGCTGGCGGTGCCGGTCGCGATCGATGCCGAACAACTGCCGGAGACCGTCAAGGCGATCGACTACCGCTCGGTCTACATGCAAGGGCTGATCGACGAGGCGGCCGCGGGCGCCATGGCGCAAGGCGCGGCCCTGCTCGCCTGGCATGCGAGCCATCGCTTCTGCAGCAAATGCGGCACCCAATCGCAGATGCGGGCCGGCGGCTACAAGCGCCATTGCCCCAATTGCGGCACCGAGCATTTTCCCCGCACCGATCCGGTGGCCATCATGCTGACGGCGACGCGGGAGAAATGCCTGCTTGGCCGCGGCCGGCATTTCGCGCCGGGCATGTATTCGGCGCTGGCGGGCTTCATCGAGCCGGGCGAGACGATCGAGGCGGCGGTGCGCCGCGAGACGCTGGAGGAGGCTGGGATCCAATTAGGCCGGGTCGTCTACCATGCCAGCCAGCCCTGGCCGTTCCCCTATTCGCTGATGATCGGCTGCTTCGGCGAACCGCTCAGTGACGATATCCAGGCCGATCTCAACGAGTTGGAGGACTGCCGCTGGTTCACCCGCGACGAGGTTCGTTTGATGCTCGACAGGGAGCATCCCGGCAATCTGGTCACGCCCCCGAAAGGCGCGATCGCGCATCACCTTATTCGTGCCTGGGTCGACAGCGAATGATCACCGCGACCCGTCAAAATCGCAGGAGCAGGACATGATCCGTCACACTGTCATCTTCACGCTGAAGCATGCGCCGCACTCGCTGGAGGAAAAGCGGTTCCTCGTCGACGCCAAGAAAGCCCTCTCGGCGATCAGGGGGGTCACGCATTTCGAACAGCTGCGGCAAGTCAGCCCCAAGAACGACTATCAGTTCGGCTTCTCGATGGAGTTCGCCGACCAGGCCGCCTACACCAGGTATAACGACCATCCAGACCATGTCGCCTTCGTGCGCGATCGCTGGGTCCCGGAAGTCGAGAAATTTCTCGAGATCGACTACGTGCCGCTTGGCGCGGTGATTTAAGCGCAAGCCGTGGTCGAACAACCGTAAGCACCATGGGATTCCCAACAAGGCGGGCAACCCATCGTCGGCGTACGATGGGTTGTCATTCATGCGCTCAAAGTTGCATTTCCGGCTCAAACAGATTAATTGTGGTTACGTAACCACAATCTGAGAGCCAGTATGATCACCACTCTTTCGGGTCGCGAACTCAATCAGGATCTTGGCCGCGCAAAACGCGCTGCCAAGGACGGCCCCGTTATCATCACCGACAGAGGACGGCCGGCGCACGTCCTCTTGTCGTTCGATGAGTATAAACGGCTCACCGGTAAAGCGCGGTCGCTCGGTGACATGCTGGCTGCACCGAAGGCGGGGGATGTTGACTTGCCGCTTCCGCCCCGCACGGAACGTGCCCGGCCGGTAGACCTGTCCTGATGCTGCTGCTCGATACCAATGTCGTGTCTGAACTGCGAAAGGTATCGAGCGGTAGGGCGCATCCCAATGTCGTGCTCTGGAACGAAACCGTCGATCCTGCCGAAACCTTCATTTCGTCGGTAGTCCTGCACGAATTGGAGATTGGCGTAAGGCTGGTGGAACACCATGATGCCGTTGCCGGCAAAGTGCTGCGCAATTGGTTGGAAAACGCGGTTCTCACAACATTTTCCGGTCGAATCTTGCCGCTTGACGAAGCAGCGGCCGTTCAGGCGGCACAATGGCATGTGCCCAATCCGAAACCGATCAATGACGCCTATATCGCGGCCACGGCCTTCACCCGCCGGATGACGCTGGTGACGCGCAACATTGGCGATTTCGAGGGAACAGGAGTAACTCTGGTCAATCCGTGGGATATCAAGGCGTAGACTTTCGTTTAAAGCGCATTCTTACCTCCAACGGGCGATATGCGCTAATCCGCCACCTTCCACTGTTCGCGCGACTCGCTGGCCGGATAGACGCCGAGGATACGCACCTCGCGCGAGAAGAAGCGAAGTTCCTCAAGCGCCAGCTTGACCAGCGGATCGTCCGGATGGCCTTCGATGTCGGCATAGAACAGCGTCGCCGTGAAAGCGCCGAGCTGGTAGCTCTCCAGCTTGGTCATATTGATGCCGTTGGTGGCGAAGCCGCCCATCGCCTTGTAGAGCGCGGCCGGCACGTTGCGGACGCGGAAGATGAAGGTGGTCATCATCTTGACCCCGGCCGAGGGGCGTTCCGCCCATTGCTTGTTCTTGGTCAGGACGACGAAGCGGGTGACGTTGCTGTCGGTGTCCTCGACATTCTCTTCGATGATGTCGAGCCCGTAGAGCGTCGCGGCCAGTGCCGGCGCAAGCGCGGCCATGGTTCGGTCCTTGACCTCGGAAACCATTTTCGCGGCGCCAGCCGTGTCGCCGGCGACGATCCCCTTCCAGCCGTTCTTGCGGATGTATTTTCGGCACTGGCCGAGCGCGTGGATATGGCTGTGAACGGTCGTGATCTCGTCGCGTTTGACGCCGGGCAGCACCATCAGCTGGAAATGGATCGGCAGGAAATATTCAGCGACGATGTGCAGCTTCGATTCCGGCAGCAAATGATGGATGTCGGCGACGCGCCCGGCGATGGTGTTCTCGATCGGGATCATGGCGAGATCGGCCTTGCCGGTCTCGACCGCGTTGAACGCATCCTCGAAGGTCGGACACGGCAACGGCTCCATCGAGGGATAGACGTTGCGGGACGCGGTGTCTGAGTTTGCCCCCGGCTCGCCCTGGAAGGATATTCTGTTGGTCTTTTCAGGCATGCTGACGTCTCAGTTGGAAAGAATTTGTCTGGCGCGCTCAAGGTCGTGCGGCGTGTCGACACCGAGTGGCAACGAATGCACGATCTCGGCATCGATGCGCATCCCCGCCTCAAGCGCCCGCAACTGTTCCAGCCGCTCACGGCGTTCCAGCGCCGACGGCTTCAGCGCGACGAAGCGTTCGAGCGCGGCGCGGCGGTAAGCGTAGAGGCCGACATGGTGATAGAGCGGCCCCTCGCCCCACGGCGCGGTGGCGCGGGTGAAATAAAGCGCCCGCAACCGGCCGGCGGAGAGCGGCGAACCGACGATCTTGACGACGTTCGGATTGGTCTTTTCCTCGTCGCGGACGATCTCCACGCCCAGCGTGGCGATGTCCACGGCGTCGTTCTCAAAGGGCCTGAGCGATGCAGCGATGATGTCCGGATCGATGGTGGGCAAGTCGCCTTGCACATTGACGATGGTATCGACCCCGCCGGCAGGGTCGAGCGCGACCAGCGCCTCGTGAATCCGATCCGAACCGGATTCGTGGTCCATGCGCGTCATCACCGCCTCGAAACCATGCGCGCGGACCGCATCGGCCACGCTTTGCGTGTCGGTTGCCACCACAACCCGGCCGAGGCCGGCCTCGCTGGCGCGGCGGGCGACATGAACGATCATCGGCGTTCCGGCGATGTCGGCCAGCGGCTTGCCCGGCAGGCGAGTCGAGGCCATGCGGGCCGGGATCAGGATCAAGGTGGACATGCGAGGTGCAAGGCGCTCAAAGAGGACAGGGAAAAGTGGCAAAAGGTCTCACTGGAAGCGCCCTTATAGGTGTTGCAACGCCGCAGCAAAAGACCTAGTTTCCGCCCGATTTGACGGCTTTCAAAAGCTGGTCACGATACCGACGGACGGAGTGGACGGACCCGTCCGCCGGAAAAGGGAGCAAGGGGCGTATGGATTCCAACGAAGTCAACAAACTGCTCGCCGGATTGCTCGGAACTGTTTTCATCGTGTTCTCGGTCGGCCTGGTGTCCAACGCGCTGTTTGCCTCGCCGGCCCCGGAAAAGCCCGGCTTCGCCATCGAGGCCACCGAGCCAGCCGAAGGCGGCCCGGCTGCTCCCGCCGCCGAAGCCAAGCCGATCGCCGACCTGCTGGCGACCGCCAATGCCGAGGCGGGCGCCGCCGTGTTCAAGAAGTGCCAGGCCTGTCATTCCGGCGAAAAGGGCGGCCCGAACAAGGTCGGTCCCGATCTCTGGGACATCGTCGATCGCCCCGTGGCCGAACATGAAGGCTTCGCCTACTCGGCCGGCATGAAGGAATTCTCCAAGGGCGGCGCCGAGAAGTGGACCTACGACAATTTGAACCACTTCATCACCTCGCCGAAGAAGTTCGTGAAAGGCACGGCCATGGGCTTCGCCGGCCTGCCCAAGGACGAGGACCGCGCCAACGTCATCGCCTATCTGCGCACCCTGTCGGACAGTCCGAAGCCGCTGCCGGCGCCGGGAGCAGCCGCCGACGCAACCGCGCCCGCCAAGCCGGCAGATGCCGCCGCTCCGGCAAAGCCGGCTGAAGGTGCCGCACCGGCAAAGCCGGCCGACGCTGCCGCACCCGCCAAGCCAGCGGATCCGGCTGCACCGGCAAAATAACCCGGTATCTTCACGACGATCTTGAAAAAGCCGGGTTCAGCCCGGCTTTTTTGTTTAGGAGAATTGCAAGCGCGGCGACAAAGCCGCGCATGGCGGTTTTCACCGGCGCCAAATCATTTAGATTGCGGCTCTGGCTTGATCTGTCAGCATCGCGAAGAGGATTGTGCATGAATGTTGGCCGAACGCTTCTCGAGTCGATGCTGGCGGCCGCCCTTCTGGCGGCAGGATTGCACGCCACCCAGGCCGACGAATGGCGAACCACCTCATCGCTGATTGGCGTCTCCAAATACGGCGACAATTTCCAGCACTACGACTACGTCAACCCCGCTGCGCCCAAGGGCGGCACCTACAACTCCGTCGTCCAGGGGACATTCGACAGCTTCAATCCCTACATCGTGCAGGGCGCGCCGGCCGCCGGCTTCCTTCCGTTCGGCGGCGGCCTGCTCTACGACACGCTGATGGACCAGGCGACCGACGAAGGCAGCGTCAGCCACCCGCTGATTGCCGACGCCTACAAGTATCCGGGCGACTATTCCTCGGCGACCTACCGGCTGGACCCGCGCGCGAAGTGGCATGACGGGCAGCCGATCACCGTCGACGACGTGATCTGGTCGTTCCAGGTGCTGAAGGCGAACAGCCCGATGTACAGCCGCTATTTCGAGAACGTCACGGAAGCGGTGGCGATCTCCGACCGCGAGGTCGAATTCCATTTCAGCCAGAAGGGCAACCGCGAGCTGCCCAAGATCCTTGGCGACCTTGTCGTTCTGCCCAAGCATTGGTGGGAAGGCACCGACGCCAACGGCAGGAAACGCGACATCACCAGGGGGACGCTGGAGCCGCCGCTTGGCTCGGCTGCCTACAAGATTGCCAGCTTCAAGCCGGGCTCGGAGATCGTCTGGCAGCGCGTGCCCGATTATTGGGCCGCCAAGCTGCCGGTGAAGATCGGCCGCGAGAATTTCGACACCCAGCGCTTCACCTACATTCTTGACGACAATGCCGCCTGGCAAGCGTTCAAGAAGGGCGGGCTCGACGATATCAAGCCGGAAAACAGCTCGAAGAAATGGGCGACGTTCTATGATTTCCCGGCGATCAAGGCCGGCGACGTGATCAAGCAGGAATTCAAGACCAGCTCGCCGGAGCCGATGCAGGCCTTCATGCTCAACCAGAGGCGTCCGCTGTTCCAGGATCGCCTGGTACGCGAGGCACTGACCAGTGCGTATGATTTCGAGACGATGAACCGGACGCTGTTCTTCGGCTTCAACACCCGTACCAGCAGTTACTTCCAGGGCACGGAGCTGGCATCGAGCGGGCTGCCGAAGGGCAAGGAACTGGAAATCCTGGAAAAATACCGCGACAAGCTGCCGCCCGAGCTTTTCACCCAGGAGTTCAAGCTGCCGGTCTATGACACGCCGCAAGCCGAGCGCAAATATCTGAGGCAGGCGGTCGATCTGTTCGCCAAGGCCGGCTGGGTGATCAAGGGCGGCAAGATGGTCAACGCCAAGACCGGGGCGCCGTTCAAGTTCGAGATCATCGGCTCGAGCGAGACGGACCAAGTCCTTTCCGGCACCTACATCGCCAATCTGCGCAAGATCGGCGTCGATGTGACGTTGCGCATCGTCGACCAGAGCCAGTACATCAACCGCGTCAACAATTTCGATTACGACGTCATCACCAACATGCTGCAGCAATCGGACTCGCCCGGCAACGAGCAACGCGATTTCTGGAGCTCGAAGGCCGCCGACACACCGGGATCGCGGAACTATTCCGGCATCAAGGATCCAGTCGTCGACGCCCTTGTCGACCGCATCATCTTCGCCACCGACCGCGACGATCTGGTGGCCGTCACCCATGCGCTCGACCGGGTCCTGCTGTGGAACTATTATGTCGTGCCACAATACTACCGGGCGGTGGTGTGGCTGGCTTACTGGAACAAGTTCGGCATTCCCGACAAGCAGCCGAGCTACCGCGGCGCCGATATCGATTCCTGGTGGATCGAACCCGAAAAGGAGAAGGCGCTCGCGGCCAAATACAAAGGTGGCGATTGATGGGGCATGAGCCGATGCTTCCTCGTCGCGACTTCCTGGCGCTCGGCGCCGCGGCAACCGCCGCCGCGCTGTTGCCGGGCAAGTCTTTCGCCGCCAGCCCGACCGGCGCAAAGCTGCACGGGCTGTCGGCCTTCGGCGATCTCAAATACAAGCCGGACTTCACGCATCTCGACTATGTCAATGTCGATGCGCCGCAAGGCGGCACGTTCAACTTCCTGCCGCGCAACTGGGGCTCCAACCAGACGCCGCTGACCTTCAACACGCTGAATTCGTTCGTTCCCAAAGGCGATTCGCCGCAGCGCATGGAGCTGTGCTTCGATGCGCTGATGGTCAGGGCGTTCGACGAACCTGACGCCGTCTACGGGCTGATCGCTGACGGGGTGACGATTTCAGACGACCGCAACAGCTTCACCTTCTCGCTGCGTCCGCAGGCGCGTTTCCACGACGGCACGCCGCTGACGGCCGAGGATGCCGCCTTCACCTTCAAACTGTTGAAGGACAAGGGCCATCCGGACTATTCGCTGCCACTGACGCATCTGGACGACGCGATCGCCGTCGATGCCCAAACGTTCAAACTCGTCTTCTCAGGCAAGCAGACAACCCGCACCATCCTCAACGTCGTTGCGTTTCCGATCCTGTCGAAGGCTTTCTATACGGCCAATCCGTTCGATTCCTCGCAGATGAACCCGCCGCTCGGCTCCGGCGCCTACAAGGTCGGTCGCTGGTCGGCAGGAACCTGGATCGAATATGAGCGTGTGGCGAATTATTGGGGCAACGATCTGCCGATCAACCGCGGCCAGAACAATTTCCAGCGCATTCGTGTCGAGTTCTACCAGGACCGCAGCGTTGCCTTCGAAGCGTTCAAGAAGGGAGAGATCCTCTACAAGGAGGAATTCGTGTCGCGTGTCTGGGCGACGGGCTACGACTTCCCTGCTTTCACCGCCGGCAAGGTGGTGAAGCGCGAATTTCCGGCCGAAACGATGCCTTCCATGCAGGCCACCGCCGTCAACCACCGGCGCGAGCAATTCCGCGACCCGCGCGTGCGGCAGGCGATCGGGCTCTGCTTCGACTTCGAATGGACGCGGCGCAATTTCTTTTACGGCTCCTATGAGCGCTCGCAATCCTGCTTCGAGCAATCCGATTTTCGCGCCGACGGCGTCCCGTCGCCACAAGAGCTTGCCTTGCTCGAACCGCTACGGGACCGAATTCCGCCCGAGGCTTTTGGCGAAGCCGTCACGCAGGACGTCTCGAACGGCTCCGGCCGCGACCGCCGGCTGCTTGGCAAGGCGGCCAAGCTCCTGGCCGACGCCGGCTGGAAACGCTCCGGCAATTTCGTCGTGAACGACAAGGGCGCTCGGCTGTCGGCGGAGTTTCTTATCGATGACGAGGTCTTCGAGCAGGTATATTCGCCCTGGGTGGAAAACATGAAGGCGGTTGGCATCGATGCCTCGATCCGCCTGGTCGACGCCGCGCAGTATCAGCAGCGGCAGAATTTGTTCGACTATGATCTTATCTCGGTTGCCGCCCGCTTTCCGGCGACTCCAACCCGTGACGACCTCGAAACCTTTTTCCACTCGCGAACCGCGACCCTGTCTGGCACGCGCAATCTGCCGGGAACATCAAGCCCGGCCATCGATGCCCTTGTCGATGCCGCCGGCGCCGCCAAGGATCGCGAAAGCCTGACTATTGCCATGCGCGCGCTCGACCGGGTCTTGCGTGCACGGCGCGATTGGATTCCAAGTTGGTTCCTGGCGAATCACCGAAGCGCCTATTGGGACATGTTCGGCTTTCCCGAACGAAAACCCGATTTCGACTTTCCGGTCGAAGCGCTGTGGTGGGTCGACAAGGACAAGGCGGCAAGAATTGGCAAAGCCTGACATGACCGTTCGTGCAGGATTGGCGGGCTGATGGGCGCCTATATACTGCGACGCATCCTGCTGATGATCCCGACGCTGTTCGGCATCATGGCGATCTCCTTTGCCGTGATCCAGTTCGCGCCCGGCGGTCCGGTCGAGCAGGTGATTGCCAGTCTGACCAACCAGGGCGGCAGCGATCGCCTCGGCAGCGGTGGCGGCGACGCCGGCGCCGGCGCCAATTTCGATGCCGCCGGCGATATCGGCTCGAAATATCGCGGTGCCCAGGGTCTCGACCCCGAATTCATCAAGAAGCTGGAGAAGCAGTTCGGGTTCGACAAGCCGCCGCTCGAACGCTTCGGCATGATGCTGTGGAACTATATCCGGTTCGATTTCGGCGACAGCTACTTCCGCGACATATCGGTGCTCGACCTGATCCTCGAAAAAATGCCTGTGTCGATCTCGCTCGGCATCTGGATCACCCTCCTGTCCTACATGATCTCGATCCCGCTTGGCATCCGCAAGGCTGTCAAGGATGGATCGGCGTTCGACATGTGGACCAGCGGCGTCGTCATCATCGGCTATGCCATTCCGGGCTTCCTGTTCGGCATCCTGCTCATGGTGCTGTTTGCCGGCGGCTCGTTCTGGGACTGGTTCCCATTGCGCGGCATCGTCTCGGACAATTGGGACCAGTTGTCCTGGCCGGACAGGATCATCGACTATATCTGGCACATGACGTTGCCGCTGACGGCGCTTGTGCTGTCGGCCTTCGCCACGACGACGCTGCTCACCAAGAATTCCTTCCTGGAGGAAATCCGCAAGCAATATGTGGTGACGGCGCGCGCCAAAGGCCTGTCGGAGCGCAAGGTGCTCTACGGCCACGTCTTCCGCAACGCCATGCTGATCGTCATCGCCGGCTTTCCCGGCGCCTTCATCTCGGCCTTCTTCACCGGATCGCTGCTGATCGAGAACATCTTTTCGCTCGACGGCCTTGGCCTGCTCGGCTTCAAGTCGGTGTTGGCGCGCGATTATCCGGTGGTCTTCGCCAATCTCTACATCTTCTCGCTGCTTGGGCTGTTTGTCGGATTGCTGTCCGACCTGATGTACACCTGGGTCGATCCGCGCATCGATTTCGAGCGGAGAGACATTTGATGTCCGAAGCCGCTATCGAGAACACGCCGGGACGCGCCAGACGGCCCTGGTTGTCGCCGCTGAACCACCGGCGCTGGCAGAATTTCAAGGCCAACCGGCGCGGCTACTGGTCGCTCTGGATCTTCCTCGTCCTGTTCGGCCTGTCGCTGTTTTCCGAATGGATCGCCAATGACAAGCCGATCCTCGTCTCCTACAAGGGCGAGATCCTGTTTCCGGTGCTGGTCGCCTACCCGGAGGAGAAATTCGGCGGCTTCTATGCGGTGACCGATTATCGCGATCCGGTGATCCGGGACGAGATCAACGCCAATGGCTGGATGATCTGGCCGCCGATCCGCTATTCCTACCGGACCGTCAACAACGCGATCCCCGATGCCGCCCCTGCAAAGCCGTCCTGGCAATATGATGCGGACAAGCGCTGCAGCCAATATCCGCAAGGGGCGGCCGATCCCGACTGCATCGTCGGCAACTGGAACTGGCTGGGCACCGACGACCAGGCCCGCGACGTGCTGGCGCGGCTCATCTATGGTTTCCGGATCTCGGTGCTGTTCGGCCTGATCCTGACCGCCGGCTCGTCGCTGATTGGCGTCGCCGCCGGAGCCATGCAAGGCTATTTCGGCGGCTGGACCGATCTTCTGTTTCAGCGCTTCATCGAGATTTGGTCGGCGATCCCGGTGCTCTATCTGCTGCTCATCGTCTCCGCCATCCTGCCTCCCGGCTTCTTCATCCTGCTTGGCCTGATGCTGGTCTTCTCCTGGGTGGCGCTGGTCGGGGTGGTGCGGGCCGAATTCCTGCGCGCCCGCAATTTCGAATATGTCAACGCGGCACGGGCGCTCGGCGTGCCCAACCGCACGATCATGTTCCGGCATCTGTTGCCCAATGCCATGGTGGCGACGCTGACCTTCCTGCCGTTCCTGACCAGTGGTTCGATCTCGATGCTGACCTCGCTCGACTATCTCGGCTTCGGCCTGCCTCCGGGCTCGCCGTCGCTGGGCGAACTCATGAAACAGGCGCAAAGCAATTTGAACGCGCCATGGCTCGGTATTTCCGGCTTCGTCGTCGTCTCGCTGATGCTGTCCCTGCTGGTGTTCATCGGCGAGGCCGCGCGCGATGCCTTCGATCCGCGCAAGGCGTTCAGATGA
Source organism: Mesorhizobium sp. (assembly GCF_041661565.1). Classification (GTDB taxonomy): domain Bacteria; phylum Pseudomonadota; class Alphaproteobacteria; order Rhizobiales; family Rhizobiaceae; genus Mesorhizobium. Next base: position 8,320 of record NZ_JBAZUD010000049.1, on the reverse strand, counting down.
GCGAACCCCTCCTCTCTGTGCGCGATCTCAGCGTTGCCTTCACGCAAGGCGGCAACCAATCGATAGCGGTCGACCACATTTCCTTCGATCTCGCCAAGGGCGAGACGGTGGCGCTGGTCGGCGAGTCCGGCTCCGGCAAATCGGTGTCGGCGCTGTCGGTGCTGAAGCTGCTGCCCTATCCGACGGCCAGCCACCCTTCGGGAAAGATCCTTTTCGAAGGTGCCGACCTGCTGGCCATGAACGAGAGGCAGTTGCGGCAAGTGCGCGGCAACAAGATCACCATGATCTTCCAGGAGCCGATGACCTCGCTCAATCCGCTGCACACGATCGAGCACCAGATTGTCGAGATCCTGAAGCTGCATCAGGGCATGGCCGACCGCCAGGCCAAGGCGCGCACGTTGGCCTTGCTCAACGAAGTGGGTATCCGCGAGCCGGAAAAACGCCTCGATGCCTATCCGCACCAGCTCTCCGGCGGCCAGCGCCAGCGCGTCATGATCGCTATGGCGCTGGCCAACGAACCAGAACTGCTGATCGCCGACGAGCCGACCACGGCGCTCGACGTCACCGTGCAGGCGCAGATCCTCGAACTGCTGGCCGGCTTGAAAAGCCGCAAGGGCATGTCGATGCTGTTCATCACCCATGATCTCGGCATCGTGCGCAAGATCGCCGACCGGGTCTGCGTGATGACCAAGGGCAAGATCGTGGAAGCCGGACCAACCAAGGACATCTTCGCCAACCCGCAGCACGCTTATACCAAGCATTTGCTGGCGGCCGAACCCAAGGGCAAGCCGCCGGCCGCCAACGCCGATGCCAAGCCGGTCATGACCGGCAGGGACATCAAGGTCTGGTTCCCGATCAAGAAGGGCTTCTTCCGAACCACCGTCGACAATGTGAAGGCGGTCGACGGCATCGACGTCACCGTGCGCGCCGGCCAGACGCTCGGCGTGGTCGGCGAGTCCGGCTCGGGCAAGACAACGCTCGGCCTGGCGCTGGCGCGCATGATCTCGTCGACCGGATCGATCCAGTTCAACGGACGCGACATCAACGATCTCTCCTTCGACGCCATGCGGCCACTCAGGCGCGAGTTGCAAATCGTCTTCCAGGATCCTTTCGGTTCCCTCAGCCCGCGCATGTCGATCGCCGAGATCATCGAGGAAGGACTGAAGATCCACGAGCCGAAGCTGTCGCCCGACGAGCGCGATGACAAGGTGGTCGCCGTGCTGAAGGAGGTCGGCCTCGAGCCGGCGACCCGCAACCGCTACCCGCACGAGTTTTCCGGTGGCCAGCGCCAGCGCGTCGCCATCGCGCGCGCCATGGTGCTCAACCCTCGCTTCGTCATGCTGGACGAGCCGACATCGGCGCTCGACATGAGCGTGCAGGCGCAGGTCGTCGACCTGCTGCGCGATCTGCAGGCCAAGCACGACCTCGCCTACCTCTTCATCAGCCATGACCTCAGGGTCATCCGCGCGCTCGCCAACGACGTCATCGTCATGCGCAACGGCAAGATCGTCGAAGCCGGCCCTTCCCGGCAGATTTTCGAAAATCCGCAAACCGACTATACTCGGGCGCTGATCTCGGCAGCGTTCAAGATCGAGACGGCGCCGGTCGGCATCGTCAGCCAGTGAGTGCATAAGAGGGACCATAAGACTGCAATGGAAAAAGGCCGTATCCTGCTTGCCGTCACCGGCTTTCATCCGCAGCGCTGGCGCGACCTGTTGTCGGCCGAGCGTGAGGTCGTGCTGGAGCCGAATGGCGCCAGCGACCCGTCGATCACCTATGCGGTGGTGTGGAAACAGAAGCCGAACCTGTTGTCGTCACTGCCCAATCTGCGCGCCATCTTCTCGATCGGCGCCGGCGTCGACCATATTTTCGCCGATCCCGGCCTGCCCGACGTGCCGATCGTCAGGGTCGTTGCCGACAATCTGACCCAGTACATGACCGAATATGTTGTCTGGCGCGTGCTCGACCATCACCGCCAGGGCCTGCTCTACCGGTCGCAGCAGCCGAAAAAGATCTGGCACGAGCCGCAGCAAAGACCGGCCGGCGACATTTCCGTGGGCATTATGGGCCTCGGCAATCTGGGACGCGCGGCGGCCTCGGTGCTGCTGTCGCTTGGCTTCGCCGTCAATGGCTGGTCGCGCAGCGACCGGCCGATGCAAGGCGTTTCCACCTATGCGGGCGAGGCAGGACTGATTCCGTTCCTCAACGCCACCGACATACTGGTCGTGCTGTTGCCGCTGACCCCCGACACACAGGGCATCATCAATTACGGCGTGCTGAAGGAATTGCGGAAGCGCAACGGGCTCGGCGGCTCGGTGCTGATCAATGCCGGGCGCGGCCGCCTGCAGAAGGACGCCGATATCGTGCGGGCGCTGGATGACGGCACGCTGAAAGAGGCGAGCCTCGACGTGTTCGAGGTCGAGCCGCTGCCGAAGACCAGCCCGCTGTGGAGCCATCCCAAGGTGTTCGTGACGCCGCACGCGGCGGCCACCTCCGACCCGGTCCACCTGGCGCCGATCATGCTGCGCCAGATGGAGGCTTTCGAACGCGGCGAAAAGCTGGACAATCTGGTCGATCGCAAGGCGGGCTATTAAGCGGCACCTCGTCACCTTCGAGCAATTCCAGGAAAAGTGTGCGGCTTTCCCGCCTGTCCGATACGGCGTGACCGAAAAGGCGGCTGTCCGCGTCAGCCAGGCAGGGCCAACTTCTTCTGCTCGTCCGGCTTGCCGCAGTCGCGGCGATCGATCGACCGGTTCATGGCGTCGATTTCGCCGGTCGCCCTGTCGATGTCGCGCTGGCTTTGCGAGCGCATGTCCGGCGTGAACGGGCCGAACCCCATGGCGGGGTTGGAAAAGGTCGGCTTGACCTGCGTCGAGAGGTTGTATTGCTGCGCCAACCCGTCGCGCTGTGCCAGCAGCTGATCGCAGGGAACGCTGTCGTAGCGCAACGAGGACAGCACGTTGTCGTCCTGTCGCTCGGACATCGAATTGCCGACGCAGCCAGCGGTCGCCAGGCAGGCTGCCAAGACAATCAGGTTCCAGCGCATCGCATGTGTCCCTTTCCAGATATCCAGCGCCCTGCATCACCCCGCACGCGATTCGGGCTTTTTCGCAGCACGGGCATCCTATCGCCCGAACTAAAAGCCCGGCCTCAAGCGTCCGGCACCCTGACCGCCACAATGACCAACCCATGGACGGGTTCCCGGCGGTCCTGCCGGATGACGGTGCTTTCCAGCGACAGGATCGAAAACCCGTTGGCCGCCAGCACCTCCCTGACATAGCGTTCCGAATGCGCATAGCGGCGCGACGGCTGCAAGACAAACTCGCCATCGCCGTCCAGCCTCTCGACCGAAAAGGCGAACAGGCCGTCCTCGGGCAGCAGGCCAGCGATCATTTTCATCATGTGGCCGAGCGCGCCGACATAGATGAAGACATCGGCGACCGTGACCAGGTCGGCTTTCGGGCCGGCATGGCAAAAGTCGCGCAGGTCGGCCTTGGCGACGGCATCATAGACGCCCTTGGCCCGAGCGCGCCTGAGCATTCCCGCCGAAATGTCATATCCCTCGAGCCGATCGGCGATCGGGCGCAGCCTTTGCCCCATCAGGCCGGTGCCGCAGCCGAGATCAAGCGCGAGCCGGAAGCGGCCAGGCCTTGCCGTTCGTATGGCCCGGTCGAGCAGCTCAGGCACGCGATAGCCGAGTTTGTCGACCAGCGATTCATCGAAGCTGTCGGCATAGTGGTCGAACAGCGCCTCGACGAAGGCACTGGGCGGCCCACTTGTCGCCGGCGCCATGCCGATCAGTTGCAGCTTGAGCGCGGCGCCCTGACGATCCGCCGGATCGAGCTTCAGCGCCATCGTCCAGGCCTGCGCCGCCAGCTCCAGCGCGCCGGCCGATTCCTGAAACTCGCCCAGGCGAAACCAGCCGATCGCCCATCGCGGCACCAGTTCCAGCGCGCCAAGCAGAAGTTCAGCCGCCTGTGCGTGATCGCCGTCCGCATGAAGCATCTCGGCATAGTCGGCCCGGCGGTCGGCGTTCAGGTCGCCCGACGAGGTCTGAAGCGGTTTCATTGTGACGGGCCCTGCCGGCGGATCGAGCCGGCCATGCTCTATGCGGGAGTCAGCAGTCTCTGACAACAGCCTTCCCGCGCCGGAATTATATCCTATCTTGAGCTCATGCGCGCCAGCGACCTGCTTCATCCCCGGCCCGAGGGCCTCTATTGCCCGCCAGGCGATTTCTTCATCGACCCGGTGCGGCCGGTGAATCGCGCGCTCATCACGCATGGGCATTCCGACCACGCGCGTTCCGGGCATGGCTCGGTGCTGGCGACGAAGCAGACGCTGGACATCATGGGCCTGCGCTACGGCGAGGACTTCGCGGCGTCGACACAGGCCGCAAGGCTGGGCGAGACGATCGATTTGAACGGCGTCAAGGTCAGCTTCCACCCGGCGGGGCACGTGCTGGGCTCGGCGCAGATCGCCGTCCAGCACCAGGGCATCCGCATCGTCGCCTCCGGTGACTACAAGCGTCGCCGGGATGCTACCTGTGCCCCGTTCGAACCTGTGGCCTGCGACGTGTTCATCACCGAGGCGACTTTCGGCCTGCCGGTGTTTCGCCATCCGCCGGATACGGAAGAGATCGCGCGCCTGTTGAAATCGGTTGACCAGTTTCCCGAACGCTCGCATCTGGTCGGCGCCTATGCGCTCGGCAAGGCGCAGCGGGTGATGCGGTTGCTGCGCGACGCCGGCTACGACCGGCCGATCTATATCCATGGCGCGCTGGCCAGGCTCAGCGAATATTATCAAGGCCAGGGTATCGATCTGGGGATTCTCGAACCGGCAACCGTGGATGGCGGCAAGGGTGACTTCGCCGGCGCCATTGTCGTAGGCCCGCCATCGGCTTTCGCCGATCGCTGGGCGCGGCGCTTTCCCGATCCGATTTCATGCTTTGCCTCCGGCTGGATGCGCATCCGCCAGCGCGCCAAGCAAGGCGGCGTCGAACTGCCGCTGATCATCTCCGACCATGCCGACTGGGACGAGCTGATCGCCACCATCCATGAGACCGGGGCCGGGGAGATCTGGGTGACGCATGGCCGCGAGGAGGCCCTGGTGCGCTGGTGCGAACTCGAGGGCATCACTGCCAAGCCGTTGCATCTGGTTGGCTACGAGGACGAAGGCGACTGATGGCATGAACCGCTTCGCCGAGCTTCTCGACCGCCTGGTGCTGACGCCGTCTCGCAACGGCAAGCTGACCTTGCTGACCGACTATTTCCGCACTGTCGAAGACCCCGATCGCGGCCTGGCGCTGGCCGCCATCACCGGCGAACTCAACATTGCCGCGGTCAAGCCGGCCATGCTGCGCAGCCTGGTCACCGAACGCATGGACCCGGTGCTGTTCGGCTATTCCTACGACTATGTCGGCGATCTCGCCGAGACGGTGTCGCTGGTCTGGCCGCCATCGCCGGGGCATATCCCCAACCGCGACCCGACGCTTGGCGAGGTCGTGGCGAAACTTCAGGCGGCCAGCCGTTCCGACGGTCCGAAGGTGCTGGCGGGGCTGCTCGACAGCGCCGGCATCTCGGCGCGCTTCGCCATCATCAAGCTGGTCACCGGCGGCCTGCGCATCGGCGTCTCGGCACGGCTGGCCAAACAGGCGCTGGCGGATTTCGGCCAGGTCGACGTCGCCGAGATCGAGGAACTCTGGCACGGGCTGTCGGCGCCTTACATGGCACTGTTCGCGTGGCTCGAGGGCAAGGCCGAAAAGCCGCGCAACACGGCATTCGCCTTGTTCAGGCCGGTGATGCTGTCGAATCCGGTCGGCGACGGCGACCTCGAAAAGCTCGAGCCGGCGGATTATGCGGCCGAATGGAAATGGGACGGCATCCGGGTGCAAGGGGTGGCCGAGGGCGGCGTCCGCCGGCTGTATTCGCGCACCGGCGACGACGTCTCCGGCGCCTTTCCCGATCTCGCCGACGCGATGCATTTTTCCGCCACGCTGGATGGCGAGTTGCTGGTCGGCGATCCCAGGCAGGCGACAGGCACCTTCTCGGATCTTCAGCAAAGGCTGAACCGCAAGACGGTGACGCCTAGGATGCAGCAGCAATATCCAGCCTTCATGCGCTGCTATGATCTGCTGCAGATCGGCGATCAGGATTTGCGCGCGCTGCCGTTTCGCGAACGGCGCGGCCGCCTCGAGACCTTCATGAAGACACTCGATCCCAGCCGCTTCGACCTGTCGCCCTTCGTCGACTTCACCGATTGGCACATGCTGGAAGATCTGCGCCGGGCACCGCCGCATCCGATCATCGAAGGGGTGATGCTGAAGCGCTGGGATTCGCCCTATGTCGCCGGCCGGCCGAAAGGCCCGTGGTTCAAATGGAAACGCGACCCGCACACGGTGGACGCCGTGTTGATGTACGCGCAGCGTGGCCACGGCAAGCGCTCGAGCTTCTATTCCGACTACACGTTCGGCGTCTGGTCCGGCCCGGAGGGCGAGGAAGAGCTGGTACCGGTCGGCAAGGCCTATTTCGGCTTCACCGACGAAGAACTGAAGCAGATCGACAAATATGTGCGCGACAACACGGTCGAACGCTTCGGGCCGGTGCGCTCGGTACGGGCCGACCGCGACAATGGCCTGGTGCTGGAAGTCGCATTCGAAGGACTCAACCGGTCGACCCGGCACAAATCCGGTGTCGCCATGCGCTTTCCCCGTGTGTCACGGCTGCGCTGGGACAAGCCGGCCAACGAAGCCGACCGTATCGAGACGCTGCGGGCGCTGCTTGATCGCTGATCTCGCCAGGTAGCGTGCCGGGCGGCTGCCCTACGGCTCGACGGAGACGCGAATCTCGTAGATGTCGGCCGCCTTGCCCTGGTTGTCAAAGTCGGAATTGATGGCGATCGTGCCAGCCGCGCCCGGACGTTTGTCGGGAAAGCGCACGTCGAACAGATATTCGTTGCGCTGCTGGCCGACGGCATAGCGCTTGCGGCCGCAGTCGCCCAGCTCGCCGAAATTGCAATCGACGGAAAGCTGCGTCTCCTTGCCTTCCTCGGAACGGGCGACGATATCGAACACGGCATGCTTGCCGGCGAGTTTCTCCAGCACGCCCTGCCCGACATCGAAGCTGATCGCAGAACCCGAAGTGCCCGAGCGGATACGCAGGAACGACCCGGTGTCGTCCTTCATCACCTCGGCCTTGGCATCCGACGGCGCGCTGACATGCGTCGGGTCGGCCGGGGAAAACACGCTGATCCAGTCGCGCGACTGGTCGGCGGCGCCGGGCTTTGCCGGCCCGGCATCGCCGTCGGCCGGCGTGAAATCGTCGTCATCGACTGTCGGAGGCGCTTGGGGCGGTGCGGTGTCGAGTTGCGCCTGCGTCTTGAAAACGCCGGTCTGGGCGGCGAAAAACAGGCCGATGCCGATAGCGGCAAGCAGCGTCACGGTCAGGAAGATGGCGGTCAGCGGCAGGCGACGACCCTTTACGCGCCGTTCATCGCGATCGGGCGCCACGTCCGTCGCGGCGCCGGCATAGCCGGAGGCCGACATGTCGATGGAAGGCGCGCCGGGCAGCGTGGCGCTCGGCATGATGTCTGGAACGACAGGCAGCACGCGCGAGTGCGGCTCATCGGAGTCGGGCCCCACCGCGCCGTCCGCGAAGACTTCGGGTGAAGCTGTCCGCTGGCCGGTCCCGGCCGGCGGGGCGCCGGTCCGTACTTCGACCACCGGGGCATCGCCCGGCGCACCGGCATCGGCCACCGCCGGCAGGAACTCGGATTCGATTTCGGTGATTTTCGCCTGTACCGCCTTGCGCCGCTTGATGGCGACTTCCACGGTCACGCCGGGATTGGCCTGGAGCGCGCGGTCGAGTGCGGCGAAGGCCGAGCGATAGACCCGTTCGCGGAACGCGCGGTCCTCGGCATTGCCCTTCTCCAAGGCGTTCCGGATCGCTGTTTCGATCGCGTCCAAGCGAGTCCCTCTGTCCGTTCGCGTAACCTTGGCCATGATCGTTAGCCGCAGGCGACCAATCAATCAACGGGCGAGCGCCCGCATTCTGCCGCGAGAGGGCGTGCAAAGTCCATTCCGGCAACGTTGCGCAACGAAATCAGCGTGTTTCATCGATTTCCACCCGACAAGACCAGGCCAGCGCGGCCGAAATGTCAGCCCGCCCGCGAAGCGGCGAACGACGCCAAGCCGCCATCTCCTTGGCTGAACAGGCGCCGCATGAATTGCCACGTCGCATCTTGAATTCGCCGCCGGTTGAGGCTATCACCCACCGCATCCTGGAGACCTTGGCCTCCCGGGCCGCTTTAGCTCAGTTGGTAGAGC
>NZ_JBAZUD010000048.1:0-31352 GCF_041661565.1 Mesorhizobium sp. | reverse complement strand
GCGCGGTAGGCTTCCGAAAGGCCGCCTCCGCGATCTTGGCCTGTTCGGCGAAGTATCGCTCTATGACCTTTTTGAACAAACCTTCCTTGCTGCCGAACGCGAAATAGAAACTCGGCGGCGTGATCCCAATCGCTTTCGTCAGATCACTGAGCGACGTCCCCTCATAGCCTTTCAGCCAAAAAAGGTCCGTCGCCTTCTCGATCGCGTCGTCTATTCCAAATTCGCGGGGACGGCCCATCGTCATTAACGTCCTTATTCTGTACCATCTGCTATATAAGCCTTCGTATCGCCTGACGCAATTTTGTTAGACGGTAAAGGTCACCCGGAGGCCTAGCGCCCGTTAAGGATCGTGTCGAGCAGGAGGCACAACAGCTGCGTTGCACGTGCGCCTATCTCACGGTTCGGGCTGAGCTTGCTGAACCGATCTCGGCATGGGGCTTTCCGGCCTCATGCAGCAATCGCCCTTGCTCTATTCTATATCGAGCGATATAATAGGCCAAGCGCATCGCCGAAGGTTTATGCTAGCGCGCTACATATAATAATTGCGAATAATATATCGCCCACTATGGAAATTCGGTGCTCCCGAGGGCCCGGTGTGGCGCCCCTGACCGCGTGCATCCGTCAGGCCGCAATGGCGCGGTCGACGGCGCACCCTGGCACAGTTTCGCCAATGAGGAGTTCCCGATGACAGACACAGCCAACCCTCTGGCCCCAGAGCCGGGGAAATTTCGCCGCGCCTTGAAGGCCGTCAGCGTCTTCCTGCAATCGCTGGAATACACCAGCTTCGACTACACTATGGACAGAATTGAGCGCCTGGAACGGCAGGTGGCACGACTAACTGAGGAACTTCGACAAATCCGCGATTCGGGCCCCATCGATGGTCGCAACGGCAGCGCCGCTGCGCTCGAAGATTGATGGTGGCTCGATCCAGGCGTTCGGCACACGGAGAAAACATGAAAGTCATCACTGATATCATTCATGGCATTTTGGACTATGTAACCGTCGCGTTGTTCGCGTTGGCGCCGAGTCTCTTCGGCTTTGGCGGGACGGCGGCGCTGATTTCTTATGCGCTTGCCGTCATTCACCTGACCATGACGCTTCTGACGGTTATGCCGCTGGGGTTAATCAAGATAATTCCGATGAAATTACACTCGATTGTGGAAATGCTTGTCGGACCCGTTCTCATCATAGGAGCATTGGCTCTTCCTGGTCTGGTTATCGGTGGCCAGTGGTTTTTTGTGGTCGCCGGCGCCATGATTTTCGTGATTTGGCTGTTGTCGGATTATGGCCCCAGGACCAAATTTGACGAGCGATCCCCGAAATGACCGGAATGGAGCATAACCGAAGCGCTTTTGCCTTCACGAAGCATGGCAGAGCACACTGGCGAAGCAGGTTGTATGGATGCCACCACGTTTGCCGCCGGACAAAAAAGTCGCATGGCAATGCAGCTGGAGTACTCACTCCGCTTCGGTTCGCCATCAATCTGTTCCTCCAACGGTCTCAGCACACCTATCTAGAGCGAGCTGATATCCTCGGCTTGGCCTCCCCGAAAGACCCGTAACACCCATGTTCAATATCATCTTGGGACTGCCATGGCTTGTGGTCGTGGTCCGCTTCATCGAGCCATTGCCTTGGCCGTGGTCGATCAAGATCACTCTCGCAGTCATTCTACTGATCGCCTCGCAGTACCTCTTGTTTTGCCGCCTGTCCTCGGGCTCGATCTTCTCGCCCGAGTTCCCCAGGCCGCTCATCATCGCCTTCAACTTGGTATTTGGAGCGACGGTTTTGCTCGCGGTGTTCCAGATTGCCCTTGATGCTGTCTCCATTCTTCTCACGGTGATAAACGGGGGCTTTCCATCCGTTTCACCGGACGTCAGGTACGGGTTGGGGGTGGCGGCGCTTGGTCTCGCTGCATTTGGTGTCAGTCAGGCGATCCGCGTTCCGGCACTCAAGGATATCGAGATCTCTATCCCGGGGCTTTCCTCTGCCTTTGATGGTTATAAACTCCTGCAGCTAACGGACCTGCACATTAGCCGACTGTTCCCTGCTCGATGGGCGGAAGCTGTCGTGTTACGGGCAAATGCTCTCGGTGCGGACCTGATCGTGATGACGGGTGACCTGATCGACGGGGACGTCGCCCACCGCCGACTCGATGTGCAGTCGATTGCCCAGTTGCGGGCTCGGGACGGGGTTTGGGCCATTCCCGGCAATCATGAATACTTCTTCGACTACCAAGAATGGATGCTGGAATACGAGCGTTTGGGACTGCGGACGCTTTTGAACCGGCATGTCATAATCGAGCGTGATCGGGCCGAACTTGTGATCGCCGGCGTCACCGATCGTTCAGCCGGACATTCGGGCAATGCGACTCCGGACCTTAAGGCAGCAATTCTCGATGCACCTCGGGAAGCTGCGATCATTCTCCTCGATCACCAGCCCATGCGGGCAGAACAGGCGGCGGCGGCAGGGGTCGGGCTTCAATTGTCCGGGCACACTCATGGCGGCATGGTTGTTGGCCTTGCCAGAATCGTGGCGCGGGCAAACAACGGTTTCGTTTCAGGGCTTTACAAGATTGGGAGCATGAACCTGTATGTGAACAACGGGACAGGTCTCTGGCCGGGTTTTGCTTTGCGTCTGGGCAAGCCTGCGGAACTTACACGTATCACACTTCGGTCCGAACCAGCTACAAATAGGTCTGGCCCGCCTCATACTGGTCAAGCCGCCGCCGCAATGTCTGGATTTCTCGCGTGAGCGCCGCCGTGCCATCGGCGCCCAGTCCAGTGGCCTCCGCGACGCAACGCATGACATGCCCAGCCTCCCGCTGGACAGCGCGTCCCCTGTCCGTCAGGGCAACCAGCACACGCCTTTCGTCGGCGGTGTCACGGGTCCGCTCCAACAGTCCCATCGCCTCCATCCGCTTGATCATTGGCGTCAGCGTACTGGTGTCCAGCGACGACCGCTCTCCAAGATGCCCGACGGTGACATTGTCCCGCGACCAGAGCGCTACCATTACCAGATACTGCGGATAAGTAAGGCCGACGCGTTCCAGGTGTCGGCGATAGACCCGATTGAAGGCATGCCCCGCCGAATAGATCGAGAAACACAGAAGGTCGTCGAGATCGGGCGCAGGCAGCCCGGTTTCAGCATGTTTGTCCATGCCAATTTTCTATATCGTCCACTATAATATCGCAAGGGGTTGACGTCATGAACGCCGAATTCGCTCAGATGCGAATGTCCGGAAAATGACCGGTTTCCGGACAGCCCGCGCAGGCAACCAAGATATGGCATTATCGGGTGTTTGGTGTACCGAAACTGCCCGCGGATTTCTATTGTGCGGATAACGCTCCACTAACAGTGCCTGCACCTTTTCCAACGGGGTGGACAATGTCTGCTTTAGAGCCAGCGCAGAGCTGAACTCCAGGCACGATATGAGACGCATTGTTGCCAGTCGGTAGGAAGCGGACGCCATCATCGCTCGCCGCAGCAGGTCTTGCACGATCGTCTCGGACACGGCACTGAGCTGACGTCGATGGCGGTCCTATAGTTGTGCCAGAAGAACGGCGTCGAATGGCATGACATCGCGCCCGGCAAGCCAATGCAGAACGGCCTCATCGCTGCATCGCAATGGCTTGCGGATCACGCTGCAGTCCAAGAATGTTGAGGATCAGGCGCACTGCCGACCAGCTTACGAAGGAGACGCTGAGCCGGAAATGGTGGTTGTTCGGCATCTCGGCCAACCTCGGCTGCCGAGCCGTCTTGGCTCGTCCTAAGGCGAGATCGGGCACGTAACTCTCGGAGCCGATCTCGAGTCACCGTCCGGCTTCGCCCCCATAGACGCGAGTCGGCTTCGTTCCAAACATCTCGCAAATGAGATCCGGTCCCGCACGCCGAAGTTTTTCGCGGACCAAGACACAAACCAAGCCGTAAACGACAGTCCTTCAGCCTTGGAGAATATGCCTCTTCGTCAGGATCTTAAGCTCCTCGGCGTCACCGTTTCTTATAGCCTCGATCATCAGGTGATGCTCGCGCCCTGATTGTTCTATGCGGGCGCGGGTCCGCCACTGCGATACGGGCGCCGATGACGTGCGCTGGCGAATCTCTGTTATCAGGTCGACGAGTTCCTGGTTGCCGCTTAGCGCCAGCAATTCGCGATGGAACGCCAGGTTGGCCTCGTAGAGTTCCAGCATCGTGCCCATCAGGATCATATGGTCGAACGTATCTGCAAGCACGCTCAATTTCTTTATGCTTTCAGCGGATGCGTTCGAGACAATCGCCTCGGCGACCCCGGTCTCCAGGATGATGCGTATCTCGCCGACTTCCTTGGCGCGGCGGCCGTCGGGTTCGTAGACATGATAGCCCCGGTTCGGCACATGCTCGACCAGCCGCTTTTGTGCCAGCCTGTCGAGCGCTCGTCGGACTTCCGGCCGGGTGCATCCGTAACGACGCTCCAGATCGATCTGCTTCAGCCATGTTCCTGGCGCGAGGACTCCGGTCAGAATGTCCTGGAGAATGAAATCCGTGACGTCACTCTCTTCCCCCGCAGCAACTGGCTTTTCTTGGCTGTCGTTCATCTCACTCGCTCGTCATTCTCTTTTCATTCAGCAGGTCCTTTGATGGCCCTGGCTTCCGGTGCCGATCCGGCCTGATCATGCTCGAACAGGGATGACCAAAGAAATCAAACCAATCTATTGCACAAATGATTTTTGACTCATAAATTGGCGCCAATTTTGGTAAACATGTATGACAGATCGTATAGCACAATGAAAAACGCCGACGCCATCTGGGCTCTCGTCGAAACGAAACGGGATGCCTTCATTGGACTTAGCGATCGCATATGGGGCATGCCGGAGACGAATTACGAAGAATTTCGCTCCTCAGCTGAACATGCCTGCCTGCTGGAAGAACAAGGCTTTCGCGTCCAGTGGGCTGTGGCAGGGCTGCCAACGGCGGTCATGGGCGAGGCCGGCGAAGGTGGGCCTGTAATCGCAATTCTCGGTGAATTCGATGCGCTTCCCGGCCTCAGCCAGGAAGCAGGCATTGCCCAGGAAAAGCCTATCGAAAAGAGCGGTAACGGCCATGGTTGCGGCCATAACCTGCTTGGTGCCGGATCGATGCTGGCTGCCGCGTCAGTCAAGGATTTCCTGGCGGCAAACGGCCTGAAAGGACGGGTGCGCTACTACGGATGCCCTGCCGAGGAAGGGGGGTCGTCGAAAGGCTTCATGGTTCGCGCAGGCGTATTCGACGACGTCGACATCGCCATCTCCTGGCATCCGGCAGCCTTCGCTGGTGTCAACAATCCGATCTCGCTGGCCTGCAACGAAATCAATTTTCATTTCACCGGCCGTGCCTCGCATGCCTCGTCGACCCCGCATCTCGGGCGCAGCGCCCTCGACGCGGTGGAGTTGATGAATGTCGGCGTCAATTACATGCGCGAGCACATGCCTTCGACCGCGCGCATCCATTATGCGATCACCGACGCCGGCGGTGCCGCGCCGAATGTTGTGCAGGCCCGGGCGACCGTTCGCTACCTCGTGCGCGCGCGAAGCCTTCCCGAATTGCTAGGGCTCGTCGCACGGGTAAAAAAGGTCGCGGAAGGTGCTGCCCTGATGACGGAAACCACAGTGCGCAGCGAAGTCGTCAGCGGCGATGCCAATCTCGTCGGCAACACCCCGCTCGAACAGCTGATGCACAAGCATCTCCAGCGACTCGGCCCGCCGGCCTTCGACGCCGCAGATCACGAAACAGCCCGAAAATTCCAGGAAACCTTTTCGGCGGAAGATATTTTCGCCTCCTATGGCCGGTTCGGACTGAAGCCGAAGAAGGGTCTGGCGCTCTGCGACGGGATCTTCCCGCCGGAAAGTGGCGATGGAACGATTGTCGGCTCCACGGATGTCGGCACCGTCAGTTGGGTGGTGCCGGCCGTACAGATGCGCGGCGCAACCTATGCCATCGGGACCCCGGGCCATTCCTGGCAACTCGTGGCCCAGGGAAAGCTCCCGGCTGCCCACAAAGGCATGGAGCATGCCGCAAAGGTGATGGCCAGCACCGCCATCGACCTCATTTGCAATCCCGCACTCATCGAGATGGCCAAGGCAGACCATCAGGGACGCCTTGATGGGATCGCTTTCGTCAATCCAATTCCGGATGATGTCCAGCCACCCCTGCCGGACAAGAGCAATGGCTAGCGCTGCTCCCCTCCCCGATACCAATCGGCTGATGTCGCATATCCGCGAATTTTCGCGGCGCGTGAAACTGTCGGGAACCCCTGAGGAGCTTGAAAGCTTCGAATATCTGCGGGCGGAGATGGATGGTGCCGGTTACACGACCCGGCTCCTTTCCCACGATGCCTTCATCAGTCTGCCGGGGCGTGCGAAAGTGGAAGTCGACGGCATCGGCCTGCCGTGCATCACCCACTCAATGTCGGTGTCGAGTGCCGGCGTGATTGCCGATCTTGTCTATGTCGGTGAAGGCGGTGAAGCCGATTTCGCTGGCCGTGATGTCGCCGGCAGGATCGTGCTGGTCGAAGGCATAGCGACCGAGGAGGTCGCCGCACTTGCGAGCGCTGGCCGCGCCATCGGGCAGCTGCATGTCAGCCCGAACGAATATCTCTACGAAATGTGCGTCTCGCCGGTCTGGGGAAGTCCCTCGCAGCACACACGCGCAAAACTGCCATCGACCGTGATCTGCTCCATCCGGCACGAGGACGGCGAGCGCCTACGCCGACGACTCGCTGACGGAGAGCAGGTCCGCGCCCGCCTCGAGGCTGAAGTCGATACCGGCTGGAGAAAGACGCCTCTGCTGGTCGCCGACCTCGACGCGGACAACGGCGTCGACGATGCGCCGTTCGTTCTGTTTTCCGGTCATCACGACACCTGGCATTTCGGCGTTATGGACAATGGCGGCGCCAACGCGACAATGCTTGAAGCCGCCCGTGTCCTCGCCGCCAGGCGAAGCGAATGGAAAAGGGGGCTACGCCTCTGCTTCTGGTCCGGCCACTCCCATGGACGCTATTCCGGATCGGCCTGGTATGCTGACGAATATTTCGACGAACTCGAACGCCGTTGCGTCGCCCATGTCAACGTCGATTCGACGGGTGGTGAAGGCGCGGCGGTGCTCACCAACTCTGGCGTCGTCGATGAATTGAAGGCCGTCGCTGCGGACGCTATTGTCGCCATCTCCGGGCAGAAGCATGCCGGCAGGCGTCATGGGCGCGCTGCCGATCAGTCGTTCTGGGGCGTCGGCATTCCCTCCATGTTCGGCAGCCTGAGCCATCAGCCACCAGGCCCGGTCAAGATGCTGACCGCGCTTGGATGGTGGTGGCATACGCCGCATGACACCATGGACCACATCGATCCAAAAAATCTCGAACGAGACACGCGCATCGTGCTCGAAGTCCTGTGGCGGCTGCTGACTTCGCCAGTCCTGCCCTATGACTACGCCTCCTATGCCAGGTCGCTGCAGGCGGAGCTGGCTCGTCTCAAGACGGCGCTCGAGGATCGACTGGACATTTCCGCGCTGCAGGATGCCGTCTGCGAGCTCGAGCGGCAGGCAACCGCCCTCGCCAGGCTGTCCAACGGCGCAGCAGACAAAGCCGCCGATTTCATCAACGGCTCGCTCGTGCGCGCTTCGCGGCAGCTCGTCCCGCTGAACTATACCAGTGGCGAGCGCTTTCACCATGATCCCGCCCTGCCCCATCGGCCCTGGCCGTCCCTGGAGGGGATCGGTGAACTTGCGCGGTTGCCTGCGTGCTCGCCCGACACCGTCTTTTACATTGTTCACGCGCGCCAGACACGAAATCGCGTCGCTTCCGCGCTGCGGCAAGCCAACGAAGCGCTGCGGGATGTTCTTGACCTCAAGCTTTGAAGGGGCGGCCAGCGCTCCATCCAACCCGCCGCCAATAACGCGGCTACACAAAGGGGAATGAAAAATGACCAGGAAATTCATATTCTTTGCCGCGGCTGCTGCGGCACTTCTGTCTCTTTGGTCGACGGCGGCCGATGCAAAGGACTGGACGCATGTGAAGGTTGGCATCGAGGGCGCCTTCCCGCCTTGGAACATGATCGATTCCAGCGGCAAGCTCGCTGGTTTCGACGTCGATCTCATCAACGATCTTTGCACCCGGGCCAAGGTTGAATGCGAGCTGATCCCCGGCGAGTGGACGGCGATGATCCCGAGCCTCAATGCCGGCAAATTCGATCTGGTGATGACGCTCGGCATCAATGAAAAGCGCAAACAGGTCGTCGATTTCACCGTGCCCTACGCTAGCGGCGTCGCGACATTCCTGCTGCTCAAGGATGGCCCTGTGTCGGCCCTGCCGATGACCGGCGAGCGGCTGAACCTCAACGACAAGGCCAAGGCCGACCCGGTCATGGCAAAGATCGGGGAAGCCCTGAAAGGCAAGACGGTCGGCGTGGTGCAATCGACCAGCCAGGAGCAGCTGATCAACGCCTACTACGGCAGCGATGTCACGGTGCGTACGTACAAGAACTCCGGCGAACGCGACCTGGATCTGAAGGCAGGGCGCGTCGACGCGGGATTCGACAGCGGCGTCTACGCGACGTCGATCCTCGCCAAGCCAGGCAATGACGACATCATGATGTCGGGCCCGCTGGTCAAAGGGGCCATGCTGGCGACCGAAGTGGCACTCGGCATGCGCAAGGGTGAAACGGATCTGAAGGCAAAGTTCGACGAGGCGATCAAGGCCGCAGCCAAGGACGGCGTCATCAAGACGCTCTCCGAAAAGTGGAGCAAGCTCGACCTCACGCCAACCTTCGAAACGAACTGATCACGGCTGGCTTCTTGCATGATGTCCCCGATCCTAGCGCCCGCTCCGAAAGGAGCGGGCCGGTCGGCACGCTTCACGGGCAGGCAGTCCTTCCTGAAACAGGATGATGGATATTCCAATCTATTTTAACACCGAGCAGAGCACTGCCTGGCCATGACCCAGCCGGGATTCCTTGAGCTTGTGAGCTTTGGTCCCGGCGGATGGGGCCACGCGCTTCTTGCCGGCGCATGGATGACTGTCCTGATCGCGCTATCTGGCTATGCGATCGGCGCGGTGATCGGCACCTTCGGCGCCTGGGCGAAAATCTCCGGCGGCTTTGCCGTCAGAATGGCGGCGGATGCCTACACCACGGTGTTGCGTGGCATTCCCGATCTTCTCGTAATCTACCTCCTTTATTTCGGCGGCAGCGCCGCGGTGACGGCTGCCGGCAGGCTGTTTGGCGCGGAAGGCTTCATCGGCTTTCCGGGCTTCCTTGCCGGCGCGTTGGCCGTCGGTATCACCTCCGGCGCTCAGCAAACCGAAGTCCTTCGAGGTGCCTTCAAGGCCGTTCATCCCGGCGAGATCGAAGCGGCGATCGTCTGCGGTATGCCGCGCCTTATGCGTTTCAGGCGGATCATCGCCCCGCTCGCCCTGCGTCACGCCATGCCTGGTCTCGGCAATGTCTGGCAGGTCGTTCTCAAGGAATCGGCGCTGGTCTCCATCACCGGCGTCGCCGAGCTGCTCCGCCAGGCGCAGGTGGGCGCGGGATCGACCGGCCTTCCCTTCGATTTCTATCTGATAGCCGGAGCCATCTATCTGCTGATTTCCACGATTTCCGGCGCCGTCATGGGCCAGGCCGAGCGGCATTTCTCCCGCGGCGTCAGGAGGGTCTGATGGATTGGACTTTCATGGCCGAGACTTTCCTCAGCCTCATTTCGGCAATCCCGCTGACGCTGCAGCTTGCTGCCACCTCTATCGTCCTCGGCGCCATCCTGGCGCTCGGGCTCGCTCTGGCCCGTCTTTCCGGCAGTCTTGTCCTTGACTGGTTTGCCCGGTTCTACGTCTTCGTCTTCCGCGGCACGCCTCTCCTGGTGCAGATCTTCCTCATTTATTACGGCCTCGGCCAGTTTCCGGCCGTCCGCCACAGCCTTCTGTGGCCACTGCTGCGCGAGCCCTATTGGTGCGCGGTATTGGCGCTGACCTTGAACACCGCGGCCTATGCCGGCGAGATCATCCGCGGCGGGCTGCTTTCGGTGTCGCACGGACAGGTCGAAGCGGCCCGGGCCTGCGGCATGCCGCGGCTAATGCTTTTTCGGCGCATCGTCATGCCGCTGGCGATCCGTCAGGCGCTGCCCGCCTACGGAAACGAGATGATTTCCATGGTCAAGGCAACTTCGCTTGCCTCGATCACCACATTGATGGAAGTCACTGGTGTCGCCGCGAAGATCATCTCTGAAACCTATCGCGCCATCGAGGTCTTCCTCGTCGCCGGTGCCATCTATCTCGCCATCAATTTCATGCTGACACGTCTCGTCCAACGCCTGGAATACTGGCTGAGCGCGCATCTGCGCGAACCTCCATCCATCCGGGCCGGCATCACAGCGACTGTCGAGAGAGATGCATCATGATCGCAATCGTATCCGAAACCGCGACGCTGGCATTGAGCGTCAGGAGCCTGCACAAGAGCTTTGGATCCGTCGAAGTGCTGAAGGGCATCTCGCTTGATGCACGTGTAGGCGAGGTCGTCTCCATTCTCGGCTCCTCCGGTTCCGGCAAGTCGACGCTGCTTCGCTGCATCAACCTTCTGGAGACGCCGGATTCGGGCGAAATCACCGTTGCCGGCGAAACGATCCGGATGCGGACGAATGCCAGAGGTCATGCCAAACCCGAGGATCAAAAGCAGGTCGACCGTATCCGCTCCCGCCTCGGCATGGTCTTCCAGAGCTTCAATCTCTGGTCCCACAAGACAGTGCTCGAAAACATCATCGAGGCTCCAGTCCACGTGCAGCGCCGATCCCGTGCAGAATGCATCGCCGAGGCGGAGCAACTGCTTGCCAAGGTCGGCATCGCCGACAAGCGCAATTACTATCCCGTTCATCTCTCCGGCGGCCAGCAGCAGCGCGCCGCGATCGCCCGCGCGCTCGCCATGCAGCCGAAAGTCATGCTCTTCGACGAACCAACCTCGGCCCTCGATCCGGAACTCGTCGGCGAGGTCCTGCGCGTCATGCGGGCGTTGGCCGAGGAGGGACGCACGATGCTGGTCGTCACCCACGAGATGGGCTTTGCCCGTGACGTCTCGAGCCGAGTCATCTTCCTGCACAAGGGCGTCGTCGAAGAGGACGGCCGTCCACAGGAGGTGTTCGCCAATTCGAAATCCGAACGTTTCCGCCAGTTCATCAGCAAATGATGGCGGGCCGTAACCGCGTAAAAAAGGGGAACTGGAATGAAATATCTGACTGGAATGCTGAAGGCACTTTGTATCCTGCCGCTGATGTTCGCGTCGCTGGGCGCGCATGCAGAAGGCAAGAAATGGGCACACGTGACGATCGCGACCGAAGGCGAGTTCCGCCCGTGGAACTTCACCAATGCCGATGGCACGCTGGACGGCTACGAAATCGAGCTGAGCAAATATCTGTGCGCGCATATGAAGGTGGAATGCACGACGGTTATCCAATCTTTCGACGGAATGATCCCGGCGCTTAATGCTGGCAAGTTCGACGCTATCATGTCCGGCATGTCAGCGACGCCAAAGCGTGAGGAAGTGATTGATTTCAGCGACTCCTACGGCACGACGGGTCAAACCTTCGCCACGCTCAAGTCGAGCCCGCTCGCCAAGCTTCCGCTGAAGGGAGACGTGTTTTCGCTGGCCACCAACGAGGCCGGTGCTGCCGAAGCCGTAAAACAACTGATCCCCCTCCTACAAGGCAAGACGATTGGCGTTCAGGGCTCGTCCATCGCTGCCGCGTTTCTTGACATGTACCTTAAGGGTGTCGTCGAGGTGCGGGAATACAAGACCACCGAGCAGCACGATCTCGATCTGAAGGCCGGACGCGTCGACCTCATCATCGCTTCGATGGCTTACCTCTCGACCGCGGCCGCCAAGCCGGGAAACGAGGACGTGGTCGTAACGGGCCCCCGCTTCCAGGGCGGGCTGCTCGGACGCGGCAGCTCCGTCGGCCTGCGCAAGACCGATCCGGAACTGAAGGCGATGTTCAACGACGCCATCGCTGCGGCAAAGGCCGACGGCACAATCACCAAGCTGTCACAAAAATGGTTCGGCTTCGACGTGACGCCGCGATAACCTCGATGAGGTTTCGCCATCGCAGCGACGGGCAAGGGTTGCGAGATGATGCATCCGGTCGGAGAGAAAGCGAAACTTCGTGCGACTTAGAGCAGTTCACCTTTTCACGGAAACGGCAAACCGCTCTAATTCTTTGTTTTGACGCAATTCCGGACGGAAAACCGTTTCACACTTTTCCTGGAATTGCTCTAGGCAAGGTGGAGCGTATGCATCACTTTGGCAGGAGAGTTGGGACCGACGCGGGGGTCTTGTGGTGCTCGCCCTACTGACTCTCCACCCCTAGGAGGAATTCAAACTGCAGGCGGCGGGGGCCGATCGCTCCGCGACATCTGCCTTGCCGGCGAGAATCTTGGTAAATGAGTGTTCGCTTGAGGCTATCGTCGCTGCCTTCGCTCCGACCGTGTCCGCAGCCGCGTCGCGTTCAAAGACACCTGTGGTGCAACCGTGCTGCGTTGGCATTGATCCGTCCTGCTGCGCCTCCGGATTTGAGACCTCCGCTCTTGCCTGGCCCTGGCAAAGCCCCGATCCGTCGCGATAAAGCGCTCAAGCATCGGCACAATCCACGCGACCTCCACACAAGCTGCACAAAACCGCGACGCTCGAAGGGTATTGTTTCGCCAAACCGATGTCGGCAGCAAGCCGGCCGAAACAAGGATGGCTGCATGAGCGAACCGTTTCGAAGAGGCCGCGGCGTCAAATATCCGGTGCCAATCCGCATCCTGCACTGGCTGCGGGCGGTTCTGATCCTGGGATTGATCGCGTGCGGCTGGTACATGGCCGGGCGTGCCGAAGACGATCCAACCGCCGGCATCCTGTATCCCAACCACAAGCAGTTCGGGATCTTGGTCTGGCTGCTGGCGCTGGTGCATCTGACCCTGCGCTGGCGCTACCATGCCTTGCTGCCGCATGCGCCGGAGACCCTGAAGCCTTGGGAGACACGGCTTTCTCAAGCAATCCACTGGCTGGTCATCGCTTTAACGCTGCTCACGCCGCTGCTGGGTTATGCCATGTCGAGCAGCGTCATTGATGGCGACGGCGTGCCATTTTTCTTCCTCTCGCATGTTCCGGAGTTCCTGCCGAAGAACGATACGGCATTCGCGCTGTTCCAGACGCTGCACAGGTATTGCGCTTATTTCTTGCTCGCCTGCGTCGTTCTGCACATAGCGGGCGCCGTGAAGCATCGGCTGCAGGACAAAGGCGGCGAGACGGACGTCCTCCCCCGCATGCTTTGAGACGCGCGGCGGATGTCCCCGCTGCCCGCCTGCTATGCATCGCGTGCGGCGGGGGGACGCCTGGTCTTCGCAAAGATCATCTCGAACAGCGCGCCGCCCCCAGGCGCGCTGCGGTAGCGAAGATGTCCGCCATGCGCCTCCACGATCGCGCGTACCACCGAAAGACCGAGCCCATTGCCGCCCAGATCCCGTGAGCGGACCTGATCGGCACGGATGAAGGGTTCAAGGACACGCGTCGCCATCTCCGGCGAGAGCCCCGGTCCGTTGTCGGCGACGCCCAGCCGAACTGTTTCGTCGTCCTGCGCGAGGGAGATCGTTATCGTGCCCCGAACCGCATAGCGACTGGCGTTGGTGATGAGGGCCAGCAGGGCCTGGCGAATGCGTGTCGGATCCGCCTCCACGGTCAAATCGGCCAGATCGAGTTTCAGCTGGTGGCCGCCGGCGCGCAGGTCTTGTTCCATCAACCCGGCCATCTGCTCGATTTCCCAGGCAAGGCGGATCGGCTCGATGCGCAGGTCCAGATGACCGCTGTCGGCGAGCGTCACCGTCCGCAGGTCCTCGACCAGCCGCGCCAAGCCGTCAACCTGCAGGATCAGCCCCTGAAGCGAACGCTCGTCAGGCTCGAACACGCCGTCGATGATGCCCTGCAGGCGTCCCTTCAGGATGGTCAGCGGTGTGCGTAGCTCGTGCGCGATCGTTGCGTTCCACAGAGCCATGTCGGCCGCCATGTCCTGCAGGCGTTGCGCCATCGTGTTGAAATCGTCGATCAAGGCCGCTGTCTCTCCCAGGGCACGGTCGCCGGCCGATGCGCGCGCGGTTAGGTCGCCTGCCGTGATCCGCCGTGCACTCAGGGCAAGCGACTCCAGGGGCTCGAGGATACGGCGTGCGAGACGCAGGGAAACCAAGGCAGCGACGGGCAGGGTGACGAGGATCAGCACGCCCACGATCACGAAATCGAGCGAGGTAAGGCCGCCGTCCTGTTCCGGCATTGGATAGAGGGCGACGATGGCCGTGTAGGCGAAATAGGTTCCGAAGAAGACCAGCAGTCCGGCCGTTACGGTGATGGCCGACATGGCGATGAGGATCTGCCGGCTCAATCCGGTGCGCGGACCCATCGCGTCAGGCCGAGAGCCGGTAGCCTATGCCGCGCACGCCCGGCAGCAAGCCGACGGCTCCCGCCTGCTCGAGCTTCTTGCGCAGCTTGCTGACATGGCTGTCCACCGTGCGGTCGAGCGCGTCGGAGCCCGGCAGGCACGCGTCCACCAACTCGCTTCTCGTGAACACCTTGGCAGGGTTGCGCGCCATGTGGGCGAGGATCCGGAACTCGGTCAGCGTCAGCGCAAGCTGTGTCGCCTCGTCGCCGGCGCCGAAGCTTGACCGGTAGGCGTCGAGGTCGATGGCGAGATCGCCGACCCGCAAGATGCCCGCCGCGGTCGCGAGGCCCGAGCGACGCAGCACCGCCTTGGCGCGGGCGACGACCTCGATCGGGTTGAAGGGCTTGACCACATAGTCGTCCGCCCCGATGCGCAGGCCCTGCAGCCGGTCGATGTCCTTGTCGAGCGCGGTGATCATGATGGCGGGGGTGTTTCCCCGGCGCCGCAGTTCCGCCAAGACCTCCCATCCGTCGAGACGGGGCATCGTGACGTCGAGAAGGACGAGGTCCGGCTTCAGCGCGAGGTGCAGGTCAAGCGCCGTGCGGCCATCACGAGCCTGCACCGTCCGAAATCCCTCCCGCACCAGGTAGGCGTCGAGGATCGCGGCGATCTCGTCATCGTCTTCGGCTATCAGAACGAGGGCGGTCATGGCGTTCTCCTTGGACAAGGAATGCCACCCGACGCGGGCTGCGTCGAGCGCTCCCGGCCCGTCTCCATCAAATCGCAACACAACCTCCACGCGGCAGCAACCCGCCGGTTGGATAGAGGCGACGTCGACCCGGCGACGCAACCGCTTTCACGGATGACCGCACGATGCGCCTTTGCCCACCCCTGACGCCTGCTCTCTTCGCCGCTATGGCGCTGTTTCTCGCTGCCTGCACGGATAGTGCAGGAGGCCCGAAGTCCGATGCCGCCAAGAGGCAGCCGGAGGCAATCGCCACCCGCGTCCGCATTTCCGTGCTGAAGGTGCAGCCGCGCCGAGTGGTTGTCTACGACGAACTGCCCGGCCGCGTATCAGCACTGCGAACAGCCGAGATACGTCCGCAAGTCAACGGCATCGTGCAGAAGGTTATCTTCACCGAAGGCGCGGAGGTTTCGGCGAACCAGCCCCTTTTCCAGATCGATCCCGCACCTTTCGCCGCCGATGTCGACGCCGCATCCGCTGTGCTGGCGCGTGCGGAGGCTGATCTCGTCAATGCAACGGTCAAGCATGAACGGGTCGAGGCGCTGGCGGTGGCGCGGACCGCGAGCGCCGCAGCCCTCGGCGACGCGAAGGCAGCGTTGGCACAGGCACGTGCGAGTGTCGCCGAAGCCAGGGCCAACCTGGCCCGCCGCGAACTCGAACTGGCGCATGCGACCATCCGAAGCCCTATCGCCGGGCGCATCGGTCAGGCCCTCACCACCGAAGGCGGCCTCGCTTCCGTCGGCGCCGCGACGCCCCTCGCCGTCGTCCAGCAGATCGACAGCGTCTATCTCGATGTCCGTCAGCCCTCGATGCGTCGGGAGCAATTGGAAGAGGAAGTCGAAAGCGGTCGCAGCGAGGATGCCACCGCCCTTCCGGTCGACATTCTGACGATCACCGGAAAGCTCTACGCGTTCCGGGGCAAGTACCTCTACTCCGACAGCACCGTGGAGCCCGGCACCGGCAGCATCTCCATGCGCGTGGAGGTGCCCAACCCATACCGGCAATTGCTGCCGGGCATGTATCTGCGCGCCAGGGTACCCAGCGCCATCTATCCGGATGCCTTGACTGTTCCGCAGGACGCGGTGCGCCGCGATGCTTCGGGGCGTGCCCAACTTACGGTCATCGCAAACGGCAAGACCGCCAGCAGCCACGACGTCGAGCTGGGAGCGCTCGTCGACCGCCAATACCTCGTCCTGTCCGGCCTGAAGGCTGGCGAGACCGTGGTCGTGCAGGGTCAAGATCGCACGGAAGGGGGCCAACCGCTGGAGCTTGTCCCCTACCAGCCTGCCTCGCCCAAGAGCGACATCTGAGGAGACTGTCCGATGCCCAATTTCTTCATAGATCGACCGGTCTTTGCCTGGGTCATCGCGATCTTCATCGTGCTGGCCGGTCTCGTCTCGATCCCACGGCTTCCGGTCTCGCGCTTCCCCGTCATCGCGCCGCCGAGCGTCAGCATCAACGCCACCTACACCGGCGCCAGCCCACAGACGATCAACGACAGCATCACCGCGCCGATCGAGCGCGAGCTGACGGCTGTGAAGAACGTCCTCTATATCGAATCGTCGTCCGACTCGGCCGGCAACGCCAGCGTAACCGTTACCTTCAAGCCCGGCACCGATCCGGAGCTCGCCCAGATCGATGTCCAGAACAGGCTGAAGGCCGTCGAGCAGCGCCTGCCCGAGCCCGTCCGGCGCTCAGGCCTTTCCGTGGAGGGCGTCACGTCGGGGTTCCTGATGATAGTCTCCCTGCGCTCCGAAGGCGACAAGGCCGATTCCCTTGCGCTCGACGACTATCTGGTGCGCGGGCTCGCCCCGGAACTCAAGCGCGTGCCAGGCGTCGGCCGCGTCCAGTCCTTCGGGTCCGAGGCGGCCATGCGCGTCTGGATCGATCCGGCCCGGCTCGTTTCTTATTCGGTCTCGATGGCCGAGATCACACAAGCCATCCAGGCCCAAAACGTGCAGGTGGCGCCCGGCCGCCTCGGTGAGGCGCCCACCGTTCCCGGCCAGACGATCAGCGTTCCACTCAACCTCGACGGACAATTGAAGACTCCCGAGGAGTTCGCCGCCATCGTCCTGCGTTCCAATCCGGACGGTTCGAAGCTGACGCTCGGCGACGTGGCCAAGGTCGAGATCGGCGCACAGACGATGGGTTTTTCGATCTTCGACGGGGGAAAGCCGGCTACCGCCGCGGCCATCCAGCTGGCGCCCGGCGCCAACGCCGTCTCGACCTCGGACGGCATCAAGGCGCGCCTTGCCGAGCTCACGGCGTCGATGCCGAAGGGCGTCACCTATGCCGTTTCCTACGACACGGCGCCCTTCATCAGACTCTCCATCTCAAAGGTCGTGCAGACGCTCGCCGAGGCAATGGTTCTGGTGTTCCTGATCATGCTCCTTTTCCTCCAGAATATCCGCTACACGCTCATCCCGGCGATCGTCGCGCCGATCGCGCTGCTCGGCACCTTCGCGGTGATGTGGACCATCGGTTACTCGATCAACGTGCTGACGATGTTCGGCATGGTGTTGGCGATCGGCATCATCGTCGACGATGCGATCGTGGTGGTGGAAAACGTCGAACGGCTCATGGCCACCGAGGCCCTGTCGCCGCGCGAGGCCACCCGGCGCGCCATGCACGAGATTAGGGGTGCGGTCGTCGGCATCACGCTGGTTCTGACGGCGGTGTTCCTGCCTATGGGCCTCGCCGGCGGATCGGTGGGCGCAATCTACCGGCAATTCACGGTCTCGCTCGCGGTCTCGATCCTGTTCTCGGCCTTCCTGGCGCTCAGCCTGACGCCGGCGCTGTGCGCCACGATTCTCAGGCCGATGCCGGCCCGCCACGAGCGCAAGGGCTTCTTTGCCTGGTTCAACCGCGGCTTCGAAAGGCTGACTGGACGATACACGTCATGGGTCGGCTGGCTCGTGAGGCGGCCCGGGCGGGTCATGCTCGTCTACGGTGTTCTCGCCGGCGCGCTGGCCATGGGCTACAGTACGCTACCGACCGCCTTCGTGCCGGACGAGGACCAGGGCACGTTCATTACCTCCTTCACGTTGCCGGCCGACGCCACCTCAGAGCGGACCCAGGCGCTCGTGGAACGCTTCGACCGCCACGCCGCGACGCGCAACGACATCGCCAACAACCTGTCCATCCTGGGCTTCGGCTTTACCGGCTCGGGTCCTAACGCGGCGATGTCATTCACCACGCTGCGAGACTGGGATGCGCGCCGCGGCAGCACGGATGCAGAGATCGCGGCTGCCGAACGGGCGATGCAGAAGGCGACGGAGGGTGATATCCTCATCATGAAGCCACCAGCCATCGAGGAACTTGGCACGACATCCGGCGTCTCGCTGCGCCTCGTCGACCGCGCCGGACGCGACTCGGCGGCATTGCGGGATGCGTCGGAGACGTTGGTAGCGCTCGCCGGTCCAAGCAAGCTCGTTCGCAACGTGCGCGTTGACGGCCTGCCCAACGGGCCCAGCGTCAACCTGCACATTGACCGCCAAAAGGCCAGCGCGCTCGGTGTCTCCTTCTCGGCCATCAGCGATGTGCTTTCCTCCACCATGGGCTCGACCTACGTCAACGACTTTCCGCGCGCCGGAAGCCTCCAGCAGGTTATCGTTCAGGCGCAAGCCGGGGACCGGATGCAGGTCGAGGACGTCCTGAAACTCCAAGTGCGCAACGACAAGGGCGGCATGGTTCCCCTGTCCGAAGTGGTGACGCCGGAATGGTCGGTCAGCCCGCTGCAGCTCAATCGCTACAACGGTTACCCCTCGCTCGGCATTTCGGGAGATGCCGCGCCCGGTGTGTCGAGCGGCAGCGCGATGGACGAGCTCGAGCGGATCGCCACGCGGCTTCCTGCGGGCTTCGGCGTGGAATGGACGGGCCAGTCCTTCCAGGAACGCCAGTCGGGCACGCAGACGCCGCTGCTGGTGGCGTTCTCCGTCGTCGTCGTGTTCCTGGTGCTGGCCGCACTCTACGAGAGTTGGGCCATTCCGCTCTCGGTCATGCTGGTCGTGCCGCTGGGAATCCTGGGAGCTGTCGCGGCTGTCTATCTGCGGGGGCTGGAGAACGACGTGTTCTTCAAGGTCGGCTTGATCACACTGATCGGCCTGTCGGCGAAGAACGCGGTGCTGATCGTGGAGTTCGCCCGCAAGCTGCTCGACGAGGGGTGGGGCCTGCGCGAAGCGGCCGTCGAAGCGGCGCGGTTGCGGCTGCGCCCAATCGTCATGACATCGCTGGCCTTTACGCTTGGCATCGTGCCGCTGGTCGTCGCCAAGGGTCCGAGTTCCGAAACGCAAAACGCTTTGGGCACCGGCCTCTTCGGCGGCATGATCTCGGCCACCGTGCTTGCCGTGGTCTTCGTGCCCGTGTTCTTCGTCCTCGTCATGCGGCTGGCAGACCGCAAGGCGCCGAAGGAAGGCGAGCCGGCGCGGCTCCGGTCAAGGCATGAGTATCCGGACCCGATCGGCTGAACGCGAGCACTGCTTCTTCCTTCAATATGGAGACTTCCGATGAGAGCCTCGCCGAACGCAAGCCTTGTCACGCTCGACATCGCCACAGAAGACGATCTTGCCGGCTTCCGCAAGGATCTCAGGGAGGCCTTCGCGATCGCCGCCGTCGAGGCGTTCGGGTCTGCCGAAGACGGATCGGTTCCATCCGACGCAGACGTGACCGCCTCGTTCGAGGCGCCGAACGCCGAGGTGCTCGGCATCCTGGAGGACGGGCGCTGGGTCGGCGGCGCCGTCGTGTCGATCGACATCGAGACGCAGCACAATTCGCTCGACTTCTTTTTCGTGCGCGCAGGAGAGATCGGCCGGGGAATCGGCCGCAAGGCGTGGGTCGCGATCGAGAAGCGCTATCCCGCCACCAAGGTCTGGACGACCCACACGCCGTATTTCGAGAAGCGCAACATCCACTTCTACGTCAACGTCTGCGGCTTCAGCATCGTGGAGTACTACAATGCACGCCACCTGGGCCCGGAACATTCCGCCGGGCCGGACTTGCCGGGGGACGGCGGGATGTTCCGCTTTGAAAAGCGCATGTGATCCGACGAGATCGAAGTGAGCCAGCCGCCATGTGGGTCGCCTGAGTTAAAGATTTGAGTCATGTTCCTGGTCCTTCGAGCCGTCGGAAGAGACGACCCTATGAGCGAGAACCGTGAAGCGCTGCAGAGATGCTTTGAGCGACGGGGGTAGTCGGGCGGCCGATCAGGTGTCTCAAGACGTGACCGTCATCGAAGAGCGCACCCCTGGCAGCGTTCGCATCGGCATCGGCCAGCAGCTCGGCGAGGTCACTCGGTAGCCCAGCCGCGATTAGCGCGGTTTCGTAATCTTTCTCTGGCAAGTCTACGTAGCCGAGCGACCTGTCGGCCTGACGGGAGATCTCCTGCGCCAATTCGGACAAGGTCCATCCGGTGTCACCGGCGAGTTCATAGGTCCGAGGGCCATCGGCCGATGTCAATGCTGCGGCGGCAGCGGCCGCATAATCGGCTCGCGCGGCCAGGGAAATTCGCCCTTCGCCTGCAGAGCCGTAGAGGGTGCCGCCGCTCAAGGCGGGCTGCAGCGCCATCAGATAGTTTTCGGTATACCAACCGTTCCGGAGAACGGTTGTCGGGACGCCAGACGCTGCCAAAGCAAGCTCTGTCGCCAGATGCTCCCTGGCGAGCTTTGCACCGGAACGATCCGCTTGCAGCATGCTGGTATACGCGATCAGCTTTACGCCGGCGATTTTGGCGGCGTCGATTACGGCTTGATGCTGCCGGACACGCCCGGTCGTCAGGTTGGAAGAGATAAGCAGCAGCCTCTCGGCGCCATCGAACGCGGCGCTGAGCGTTTCCGGGCGGTCGTAATCGGCCAGTCGCACCTGCACGCCTTCAGCAGCAAGATCGAGCGCCGACCGGGGATCACGGACGGCGGCGATAATCTCGGATGGAGGGACCGATTTCAGCAGTTCCTTGAGGGCGAGCCTGCCCAGTTGGCCTGTCGCTCCGGTGATGACGTACATGTGATTTTTCCTCTTTACGGGGTTGCTACCCCGGATCTAGGGGCCTAACTCTCATTTCGTAAGTACGCACGGCAAGGTAAGTGTCAAAATGACCGACACCATTCCATCGACACTTTCCGAGCGCGTGATGCGCGGCGACGTTTTCCAATTGGGATGTCCGGCGCGCGACGTGATGCGCCACGTCACCAGCAGGTGGGGCGTGCTCATCCTGATCGCCCTGCTCGACAACACCCTGCGCTTCAGTCAACTGCGGCGGAAGGTGAGCGGCGTCAGTGAACGCATGCTGGCGCAGACACTGCAGTGGTTGGAAACTGACGGACTTGTGGTTCGTCGCGATTTCCGGGTCGTTCCGCCGCACGTCGAGTATACCTTGACCCCTCTCGGCTCCGACGCAGCTAGAATGATCGCCGCACTCGCCGACTGGATCGAAATCAACTCGCATCAACTGACTAAGGCATCGTCTTAACCGAAACGCCGTGGGTCTGACGCGTGTAGAACCGATCCAGCACAGGGGACGTCCGCGCTTGTCCAGCGCATTCTTTGCCAGCGCGGCGTCATATTATCTTCCGATGATGCCATCGTCGCACCCCCAACTGGTGTAGGTGCGGAAATTGGGCACCCGCGCGCGAATATAGACGTGTGACCGGTCCAAATTCTTGGGGAGCGTCGGGCCTTCTCTCCCCGATCTGTTGCAAGAACATCGCCTGCACAGCATCGTTCCGTTCGTTGTACTGGTGAAAGACGATCTCAGGATGTCGGTTGCGCCTTGTATCTGACCCCGTTGGCATTTCGCATCAGTTCCCATCGCGGAGCTTCGCGATGTGCTCGAACGTCAGTGGCAGATCGGAGACGGTCGCGGTCGTGCCGTCACCCGTCGGCGACTGCGGGACAAAACCGACCGTGGAGCGGGAAGGCCGCCCAGCAGGTCGAACTGCCCGGCCGTAGCCCGACTTCGCTTGCCCGATTGTTTTTTTCCCGAGAACGACCCCATGGTTCCCGAACCGGTACAGTCCGCCGGAGGTCGGGGGAAACTGGCGGCGACGTGATTGAGGTTAGCCCTTTAGGATCAGATTTTTCGCCCATAGGGGGTGGAAAGACTGCTGTGGCGCGCCGTCCTGAAGCGATCCAAGGTCCATTGGAGCAAAGCCCAAATCGTCTATCAGGGCGGAGATATCCTTGCGGGCGTCAGGGTCATCTCCAGACAAGAACACGACACGGCGCCCGCCATCTTCTTCGGGGCTCTGTGCCAGAATTGCGGCGGGTATCGTGTTGAAGGCCTTGACCACCCGCGCTCCACCTAGGGTCTCCTGAACGAGGCTTGAGGAGAACTTACCGCCCAAGTCAGCCGGGGTGAAATCGGGGAAGTTGATCGCGTTTGTCGCGTCGACCACCGTCTTTCCGCTCCAGTTCGTCATGGAAGCAAGTCCAGCAATTTCCGAAAAAGGGATCGCCAAGATGACGGTATGGGCCTTGAGCGCGTCCTGCAGCGAACGCGCGGACACTGTCGGTCCAATCGCGGTGGCCAGCGGTGCGATCACCTCGGGCGGCCGCCGCGCGCCGACAGATACTTCCATGTCCCTACGGGCGAAGGCCCTGGCAAGCGCCTGACCGATGGCGCCAAAGCCTATAATTGCATAGCTCATGAGATTCTCCGGACTGTTGATTAGAGTGGACGCAGGCGTTTTTGACTTAGGCTGCGTCTGGCGAGAAAGCGGGTGCCCTAGGCAATTGTCCGAACGACACCGCCGTCGACACGCAAGGAAGTGCCTGTTGTCGCCGAAGCCTGCTCCGAGCAGACATAGACGACCAGGTTTGCGACCTCTTCGGTCGTTGCGAAGCGCTTGATGAGCGTTGACGGGCGCGTCGTCTTCAGGAACTGCTGCTCGGCTTCCTCTTGCGTAATGCCCTGCTCTTCGGCGGCCGCCTTCATCCAGCCGCCCATGATCTCCGAATTCGTCGGACCAGGGAGAACCGAATTGACGGTGACGCCCGTTCCGCCGACCACCTCAGCCAGGCCCCTCGAAACGGCGAGCTGAGCGGTTTTGGTCATGGCGTAGTCGATCAGGTCCACGGGGGTCGCGAGCGCGGACTCGCTGCTGATGAAGACGACACGACCCCAGCCGCGCTTCATCATGTTCGGCACATAGTGGCGGGAAGCACGAACACCGCTCATGACGTTCAGCTCGAAGAGATCGATCCACTCGCTGTCGCCAATTTCGAAGAACGGCTTCGCGCGCCCCGTGCCCACATTGTTCACGAGAATGTCCGCATCGGGCGCCCGGGCGAACAACTCCGCGGCGCCTTCAGCGGTAGCAAGATCGGCGACGACACCGGTGAACTCACCTTTCGGGAAAAGCGCGCGCAACTCGCGAAGCGTTGCGGCGACCCTGTCCTCGCGGCGGCCGTTGATCACGACCGCGGCGCCGGCGCGCGCCAGTCCTTCCGCTATGGCTCGGCCGATACCTGCGGTTGACCCGGTAACGACGGCCTGACGGCCAGTAAGATCGATATTCATGACGCCCTTCCTTCAATTGCGGAGACCTGTATATGAATGATGCAATAACCGATGATAATGGCCTCATCAGCCATAACATTAATTCCCAAGAGGAATGGGATGGACCGATTCAACGAATTGAACGCCTTCATAGCGGTGGTTGAAGCAGGCGGTTTTTCTGCCGCTGCGCGCACGACCGGGGACTCACAGTCCGCCATCAGCAAGGCCGTCGGCGCCTTGGAAAACCGCCTTGGCGTAATGCTGTTCAACAGAAGCACACGCCGGGTGACCCTGACGGATCAGGGGCGCAGATACTATGATCGCACAAAGCCGCTAATTGACGAGATGCAGGACGCCGACAGCGAATTGACCAGAAGCACGCTGGGTGTTTCGGGCTTAATCAGGATCGCCGCATCTGGCACTTTCGGCCGTCTTCATGTTTTGCCGCTCATTCCCAACCTGTTGTCGCTCAATCCTGGCCTTCAGGTGGATCTGGTTCTCTCGGACATCGTGCGAGATATGGTGGAGGATCGGATCGACCTGGCGATACGACTTGGACCTGTCACTGAACCCGACGCGGTTGTCAGGCGCGTGGCGATCACTCCCCTCGTATGCGTCGGATCCCGTCACTATTTCGAGCGTCACGGGCTCCCAAAGACCCCTGCTGAGCTCGTCGAGCACAACTGCCTGTTGTATGGCGGCCTCGCAGAGGCGGCGAATTGGCCGTTCGTGGGGCCAGAAGGTCGATTCAGCGTACAGGTTCGGGGGAACCTGTGGTCCAACAGCGTCGAGACGATCCGAGCCGCGGTTCTGGCCGGTGTTGGAATTGGCTTGTTCGCAGGGGTTTCCCTTGCTGATGAACTCCGCCATCCCGATGTCATTGCTATCCTGGAGGAATTTATGAGCGATATGAGAGATATAAGTCTTGTCTGGCCGAAACGACGGTTCGTTCCGGCTCGTGTCCGCCAAGTGACTGATTTCTTCGCGGAGGCCATCCCCCGGCGAATTTAGCGACTGGGTCCGCGGGACAGAAGCTGCAACGCTATTTCCGCGATGGCACGTTTGGCAAGCAGGTCCGCGTGCCGACGGAGAACGCCGGGCCGTTCAAGCTAACGGTGCTTGAGCCCTAACCGACACCAACCTTAGCCGCTGGCGTGGTCCCGCCTCATCGCCAACGGTCTCACCTGAGGTTCCCAATAAGAACCTCTAACGGGTCAGCCTGGGTGCAATCGGCTCTGCCATCGTCATAGCCGGCAGTTCTCCCGTTAGATTAAGGCGCCGTGATCACTGCTTGGCAAAATCGTCCAATGCGCGGGCCAGGCCCTTGAAAGAGATAGGCACCGTCGCGTCTTGTCCATTGCCGGTCTTGAAAGTCATCTCGCCCATGGCGGACAGCGCACGCCACTTCTCGAGCACCCCGTCGGTCATCTGCAAGCTGGCAAAGCATCCTGTTGGCAGGCAGCGCGTATAGGCGACCTCAACCGGTTGAGCATCAGACTTTTCGGCGGAGATGCGGATTGTGCTGGGCAAAGAGATGCTCACGGGCACGACAGCCGTGAAAAACAAAGGCGCGTCTTGTGTCAGTTTGCCAAATGCAATCTGTGCGAAAGGCGCAGACTGGCCTTGCACCATGATGTTCTGCACGACTTCGCAGTTCTTCCGGCCAGGTTGGCCTTGAGCCGCTTCCGTCAGACCGCATCGCACCACCCAGTCGCCGAAGGTGGCTGTTGTCAGGTCAGGTGTCCCCGCAACCGCTGTGGCGTCGGCTGGCGCGGCGGCTTGATCCGTGGTCTGCGCTGGCGTCGCTGCCCTGGCGTTGTGTGCCGCAGGCGTTGCCGCCAGCACCATCAGGGCCGCAACGGGCAACGCAAGTTTCTTGACCATAAATCCATGCTCCAGAAATTTCACCAGTTCACCTGCAGTCCCAGCGTTCCGTTGTAGGTCGGAGAAACACCCTTGCTCAGATCGCCGCTGAAATTGCCGAAGATCGCGGCATGGTCGCCGAGCGACAGTTTCGATCCCAGGCTGAGGCGAAGCGCATCTTTGGCAACCGTGCCGCCATTCGTCACGAAGTCATACCCGGGGGCCGCCAGGAAGGCTGCATCAACTGAACGGTCAGGCAGGAATTCATGTCGCCAGGCAGCACGAACCCAGCCTGCCCACTGTAGGGAGTCATCGAGACTGGCTTGCGATTTGACTTGCAAGCCAAGGAAGCCAGGCAGGGAGTTGATGGTACGGTCGGCGAAGCTGAGACCAAGGGCGCTAGGCGCGCCACCAACGGTCTCGCTGTAGGGATCGGAGTGTATGGACTGGAATTGCATTCCGGCAAACGGCGTGAATTCAATCGCGCCCGTATTCAGCTTGTAGCCGGTTTCCAGACTGGTGCTGAACATGCGGCTGTTGAAGCTCCCATCCACCGTCTCCGACATTCCAGGGATCTGAACTGCGCCGCCCAGTTGTTGCAGCGTGACGCCCGGTATCGATACAGCGCGCTGCGTGGATACGTCATAGAACGCCAGGCCAAGGCTGCCTGTCGCATAGAAGGCATTGTCCTGATAGCTGGTGTAGACCGCGAAATGCCCGTCACCCTTGCTGCGTCCGGACGTTAGACGATCCGGTGTGTCGAAGCTGCTGTTGCCGTAACCCGCCGCCAATCCCATCAACCAGTTTTCATTCGGCTGATAGTCGAGGCCGACTGCAACGCCACCGGTACGGTCGGTCGATGCGGCGGAGCCGACATCGGCATCGGCCGCCGATTCACCATAGCCGCCAAAGGCCGCCGCCCAGGCGCGATAGATTGGACTGGTGACCGGCATTCCGAAGCCGGTTGGCAGGCCGGTTTTAGCGGGCTTGGTGGGGAAGTACCCGAGCGGAGTCGAGGCAGCGGCGTCCTGAAGCACCGTGGTGCCGGTATTGTCGTTGGAGATCCAGCCCCTTGTGCGCTGAAATACCGTCGCCAGGAAGGCATCGTTGGCATCGAACGTCATCTGCTGGAAACCGGACGTGCCGGACCCCGAGAGCGAGTCATAGGCCTTGCCGAGCGCAGCCGTATCGGGCTGGAAAAACAGCAGGGTCGCGATCGAGGCGAAAGCCGGCGAGGTCTGATCCGTCTGGATCAGGTTCACGGAATTGCCGACCGAGTGTTGGTTTTCGGTCAGTCCCTTCGGGGAATAATCGATGTTGTAGCTGAGATCGATGTCCGTGTCCGGAACAGCCGGGTAGGTCAGGGCGTACGTCGCCACCGCCGTGTTCGGCGCCACGAGATTGATGCCGTCGTGCGTTTCGCCCGCGTCGGCCGAAACAATCGTGATTTCATGCGTACCGGGCTTGGCCTTTGCCGCATTGATCGCAGGGTTCAGCAGATTGATCGTGATGTCGCCGGCAACGGAGGCGGAGCCCGTGAGGTTCAGCCGGTCCGCCGTGGTCAAGGCAAGATCGAGATCGACACCATGGATGCCTGTTGCGGATTGGGTGAAGTCGCCGGTCAACTGCGTTGTCTGGACGAAATTCAGACCACCCAGGGAAGACAGGCCGTCATTGCTGAACAAGCCACCGCCGAGATCGACAGTGATGCCGATGTCGAAGATGCCCGTGGTCTGGTTGTAGAAGCTGTTGACCCCGTCTTGCAGGTCAATCGATCCCATCACCAGGCCGGCGTTCTCGATCGCGTCATCGCCGCCTGTTCCACGGATGGCGTAGCCGTTGATGCCGGACACCGTTTGCGCCGTCGTCGCATTGGGCGCGAGATAGGACAGCGTGGCATTGATTGCATCCACGGAAACGAAATCGCCTGCCACTTTTTCCACTGCCGTGACGACGCCGTCATTGTTGACGGTGTTGGTCGCGCCATCGAGGATCTG
Source organism: Mesorhizobium sp. (assembly GCF_041661565.1). Lineage (GTDB taxonomy): Bacteria > Pseudomonadota > Alphaproteobacteria > Rhizobiales > Rhizobiaceae > Mesorhizobium. The sequence goes on along the minus strand of NZ_JBAZUD010000048.1, from coordinate 3,865 downwards.
AAGGCCGGCACCATTTCCGAGCCCGCCCACGATGAGGCTTGTCGTCGTTGCCGATGGATTGAAGATATTCACGGTGATGTCGCCATTGCCGTCGGTGGCGCTGCTCTGCGCCAGCATGGCAATGCTGTTGTTGCCGGTCGCAATCAGGTTCCCGGTCTGGTTGAAGATGGTGGCTGCCGCCAGGCCAGCGCCACCAGCGCTGCTGGAATAGCGCAATGCGCCAAACGTCTGGGGTTGCGCGAAGAGGCTGGCGAACATTTGCGGAGCCTGCGTTTCGCTGACGCCCACGGCGCCACCGCCGCCACCTACCGATTGCGAGTAAATCGCGATGGCGTTGTCGCCATTCATGATGATGGAGCCCGCGGTGTTGGTCACCGTGACGACGCCGCCATTGCCGGTGCCGCCCGATTGGGACTCCACCGCTCCAGCGCCGCCGCCGGCTTTGACCAGGCCGCCGCCGCCGCCCACCGATTGGGCGAAAATGCCGATCGAGTTGTCGCCGTTGATGGTGATCGAGCCGGTGTTGGAGACCGTCACCGCGCCGCCCTTGCCCTCGGCGCCGGTGTCGCCGCCTATTGCAATCGGCACCTCCGAGATACCGAGCGCCGAGGCAGCCGTTCCGCCGCCGCCGCCCACCGACTGCGCCATGATGCCAAGCGAATTTTCGCCATTCAGCACGATCATGCCGTCATTGGTGACCTTGACGTCGCTGCCATCGCCGGCCGCACCGCCATTGCCACCCAGGGTGACGCTCACGCCGAGCGGATTGGTAAGAGGCGTTGCCACCGAAATGGCCGAGCCGCCATTGCCGCCGCCGCCGCCCACTGACTGCGCAAAGATCGCGGTCGAATTGGCTGCGTTGGTAACGATCGACGCATCGGCATGATTGGTCACAGTGACAGTGCCGCCATCGCCGCCGGCACCGCCGCTGCCGCCCACCGTCACACCTTCCGCAGGCAGGACTGGCACAGCCTGAATGCTGAAGCTTCCCGCATTGGCGCCATTGCCACCGCCGCCGCCAACGGATTGAGCGAAGATGGCCTGCGAGGACGCGCCATCGGTCTGCAACATGTCATAATTGTCGACGATGACCGCGCCGCCATCACCGCCTGTGGCGCCCTTGCCGCCGACGCTGTTCGAGACGCCGATGGGCGAACCGGCATAGGCCGCGCCGCCATTACCGCCGCCGCCGCCGATCGATTGCGCGAAGATTGCGTTGGACAGGATGCCCTTGGTCCAGATCTGGCCGCCCTTGTTGTTGGTGACCGTGACGGTGCCGCCCGCCCCCGTCGAGCCGCCGCCGCCGCCGACCGCGACCATGCCGTAGGCATTGCCGCCATCACCGCCACCGCCGCCCACCGACTGGGCGTAAATGCCGTCGGCCTTGTCGCCCGAAGTCAGAAGCAGCCCAGAGTTGGTGACATTGACGGTACCACCTGTACCGGCATTGCCACCGGCGCCGCCCACCGAAACAAGCAGGGAGCCCCCGATCGTCGTGGCGCCCGTCTCCGCCCCTTTGCCGCCAGCCGCACCACCACCACCACCGATTGACTGCGCCCGGATCGCGTCGGCGCCGGCGCCGGCCGTCTTGACCTGCGCCGTATTGGTTACGTCGACCTGGCCGCCGTCGCCCGAAGCGCCACCCGCCCCGCCAACCGACACGGCCGACAGGAACGTGCTGCCGCCTGTGCCGCCGCTGCCGCCGACGCTTTGTGCGTATATGCCGATCGAGCCCAGCGCTTGCGTTTCGATCATGCCGTCATTGAGGACAGTGACATGGCCGCCTTTGCCCGACGATCCACCGCCGCCACCGATAGCGACTGCCGCGGCGAGCGTGTTGCTGCCACCATTGCCACCGCCACCGCCGATCGATTGAGCCAGAATTCCGTACGATACCAACCCCTTGGTCAGGATGGTCGAACCCGTTGCGTTCTCGACCTTGACTTCGCCGCCGGTACCGGCCGAGCCGCCCCAGCCGCCGACGGTGATGCCCGTCAGGCCAACGGCGCCGCCATTGCCGCCGCCGCCGCCCAGAGACTGTGCGACGATGCCGTTGGAAAACAGGCCATCAGTTTGGATGTGCGCGGCGTTGACGACATGGGTGTAGTCGCCATTGCCTTTGACCTCTCCGCCAGACGATGACAGCACATTGCCGCCGACCGCTATCAGGCCGCCGGCCGCGCCGCCATCGCCGCCGCCGCCGCCGATCGACTGGGCAAGGATGCCATCGGAAAACGCCCCTTGGGTCCAGATATCCGCGCCGACCTTGTTCTCGACGTAGACGGTGCCACCGTCGCCGGCCGCATTGCCCATGCCACCGAGGGATACGAGGCCGAAGAGGCCTGCCGCGGACTTGCCGCCATCACCGCCGCCACCGCCAATTGATTGCGCCATGATGCCATGCGAGAAAAAAGTCCCCGACGTGGTGATTACGCCTTCGTTGGTGACACTCACCGCCTTGGCATCGCCTGCCGAACCGCCGGTGCCGCCGATGGCAACATTGCCCAGCGACTGCACGAAGCCGGAGGTGCTGTTGAACGTTGTGCCGGCAATGATCGCGATATCGGTCGGGTTCAGCGGGATCGGCAGAGGATTGGCATAGAGGCCGTCGGTGCCAACGATCGCATTGCCACCTGATCCGCCACCGCCGCCGATCGACTGCGCTACGATGCCCGAAGACATCATATCCATCGTCGCAATGAAGCTGTGGTTGATGACCGTGACGGTGTTTGCGTCATTTCCCGAGCCGCCGAAGCCGCCCACATTCACCTGGACATTGACGCCCTCTGTACCCTTTTCAGGCGACTTGCATGACTTGATCAGATGGACATCGACAATTGCCAGCGGATCGAAAGTACACGAGCTGCCTGCCTGGAGCGAGATCGTGTTGGCGTTGCCGCCATTGCCGCCACCGCCGCCGATCGACTGCGCGAAGATGCCGTTCGAACCGACGCCGTGGGTCGTGATCCCGCCGGTCTGTTCGACATAGACCGCGCCGGAATAATTGCCGTCGCCACCCAGTCCGCCGACAGACACGGCGACGTTGACCGGCCGCCCGGTATCGGTGTTGCCCGCGGTCAACAGACCGGTAACGGCGCCGCCACCGTTGCCGCCGCCGCCGCCGATAGATTGCGCCAGAATGCCGTGGGCAGCCGCCCCGTAAGTCTCGATCGCGCCGTTGTTGGTGACCGAGACCTTGTCCGAAAAACCGCCCGAGCCGCCGAAGCCGCCCATGGTGAGACCCATGTTGAGGCTGGTTTTTTCGCTGACGAAGCCGACGGCGCCGGAGATTGCAAGGCCGCCATTGCCGCCGCCACCGCCGATCGACTGGGCGATGATGCCCGAGGCATCGCGGCCGGTCACCACCTGTATGGTGGTCGGCAAGCCGAACGCGGTCAGCGTTGCATCCGTCACCGAAAGACCGGTCAGGCCGGACAGCTGTTGCGCGAGATTGACGGTCGTTCGAGATCCCGTGGTGATGTTGCCGGTGTTGTTGACGATGACTTCGCCGGACTGGCTGCCGGTGCCGCCGAAACCGCCCACGGAAGCCTTGATCTGCTTGCTGTCGGCGCCGGAGAATCCACCCGTGACGGAGAGGCCTCCATTGCCGCCGCTGCCGCCGATCGATTGAGCCATGATGCCGGCCGAACTGTCGCCCAGCGTGTTGATGTTGCCGACATGCGTCACGTCGACTTTGGCGGCCTTGCCGCCATTGCCGCCCGCACCACCCGACGAAGCACCAATCGCGACGCTCGTCTGGCAGTCGGTGCAAAGGTCGAGGGTGGCGGCGACGCTGAGACCGCCATTACCACCTCCGCTGCCGATCGACTGTGCCAGAATGCCAGCCGCGTGGTTGCCTTCAGTC
>NZ_JBAZUD010000047.1:0-31393 GCF_041661565.1 Mesorhizobium sp. | reverse complement strand
GCTTTTGCAGATAGAGGCGGGCTTTCGGAAACTGGTCGATCGAGCCCATATGATCGAAATGCGCATGGCTGACGATGATGTCGGTGATGTCGTCGGGCGCCAGACCCAGTTCGGCCAGCATGCGAACCGGGGAAATCCACCAGGGTATGCCGAATTTGTCGGAGAAGTTCGGACCGGTTTCGGTCTTCATGAAGCCCGTGTCCACAAGCACGTTGCGGTCGCCGCGCCGCGCCAGGATAAAGGAAAACGGCAAGTCGGTGGGGCCGTCATCGTACATCCCGTTGACCAGGTCGACCCATGGCTGGTTCTTCGATCGCGCGAACTCGATAACGTAGATCTCCCAGTGCTCGGTCTGAGCCATGTCGTTCTCCTCAGCTTTCAGCAAGTGAGCGGCCAAGGCTGGAAAGCCCGACAGCGATGATCAGGATGGCGCCCTGGAACACGTATTGGGAAAAGGTGGGGGCGCCGAAGATATTGAGGCCGTTGAAGCCGAATGCAATGATCAGCGCACCGACCAAAGTTCCCAGGACATGGAACTCGCCGTCGCGCAAAGTCGCCGAGCCCAGGAACACTGCCGCGAACGCCGTCAATAGATAGGAATCGGCCGCGCTCGTCGTGCCGCTGCCCAGCCGCGACGCCAGCAGGATGCCGGTGAGTGCGGCGCACATGCCGGAGATGACGAAGCCAAGCGTCTTGATGCGATCGACGTTGATGCCGGCCAGGCGCGCCGCTGCAGGGTTGCCGCCGACTGCCTGGATCTCCTGGCCGATGGAGGTGCGCTCGACCAGCACCCACAGGATGCCCAGCACAAGGACCATGACGACGATGTTGTTGGGGATGCCGAAGAGCCAGCGGCCGAGCGAAAGCTGCAGGAAGGCCTCCGGCACGCCGGCAACGATGGGCACCCCGGCGGAGTAGGCGAAGGCGACGCCCGTGATGATGGTCCCGACGCCCAGCGTCGCGATCACCGAATTGACTTTCATCTTGGTGACGATGAAGCCGTTGATCAGACCGATCAGCGCGCCAAGCGCAAGGACGATGAAAATCGCCAGAGGGATCGGCAGCTTGTCATGGACGATGAAGCCGGTGACGAGAATGCCGTGCAGGCTGGCGGCAAAGCCGATCGACAGATCGAGCTCGCCGACGACGACCGCCAATGTCAGGCCGCCGGCGATGATCATGGCAAGCGAGGCCTGGTTGAGAACGTTGGTGAAGTTGCCCAGGGTCGAAAATGCCCTCGGCGACAGGATTGAAAAGGCAACGATCATCGCCACCAGTCCAAGGATGGTCGCGTAGCGCGCGAAGATTCCGAGCCCAGCCTTGGCTCGTGGGGTGAGGCGCCTGTTGTAGGTTGAAGCATCGCTCATCTGGTCGTCCTCCCGGTCAATGGCCCCGCTCCCCATAGCTTGCCTCGACAATAGCGGAGCGCGACATCGATGCGCCGCTCATTTCGCGAACGACAAGGCCTTCCGCCATCACCAGCACGCGATCGCAAAGGTCCGGCAACTCATCGGGTTCCGACGAGATGACGAGAACCGCCATGCCTGCCGCGGCGAGCTCGCGGATTTGGCGGTGGATTTCCGCACGCGCACCGATATCGACCCCGCGGGTCGGTTCATCGAGAATGAGCATGTGCGGCGCGCGCTGCAGCCAGCGGCCGATGACCACCTTCTGCTGGTTGCCGCCGCTTAGCCGGCCGACAGGGCTGTCCGCGCTTGCCGTCTTGATCGAAAGAAGCTTCATCGTCTCGCGAGCGAGTGAGGACTGCGCTTTTCGACTGAGAAGCGGGACCCTGCGTCCGAGCACGAGCTTGTCCAGATTGACCAGACCAAGATTGAACGCGACGCTCTTCGTCAGGAAAAGCCCTTCCGTGCGTCGCTCCTCCGGCACCAGGCCGATCCCGGCGGCAACCGCTGCCTGTGGCGATTTCGGCGCGTAGGCCTTGCCTCTGAAAATCATACTGCCGGAGTCCGGGCGATCGGCACCATAGATCAACCGTGCCAGTTCGCTGCGTCCGGCGCCGACCAGGCCGCCGATGCCAAGAACTTCGCCCTGTCGAAGTTCGAAACTGACGCCACGCACCTTGGGCAGGCGTGCGAGGTTGCGGACGCGCAGAACGACCTCATGGTTTTGCGGCACATAGTCCGGCCTGCTGTCGCCACCGGCAGTGTCGCCACCGACGATCGCCTCGACCAACGCCCTGCGGCTCAATCCGGCACGGGTGAATTCGGCGACGGAACTGCCGTCGCGCAAGACTGATACCCGATCGCAGAGTTTCAGGATCTCATCCAGGCGGTGCGAGACGTAAAGCACGGCAACCCCTGAGGCCGAGAGGTCCTTGATGATCATGAAGAGCTTCTCAGCCTCGGCGGCGGAGAGCGAGGCGGTCGGCTCGTCCATCACGATAAGCCGCGATTTGCGAACCAGCGCGCGGCAGATATTGATCAACCAGTTTTCGGCGGTCGACAGCCCTTTCACACTTGCATTGAGCGAGGCGGTGATGCCGACGCGTCGCGCGATGGGCTCGACTTCGCGCGCGATCGCCGCCCAGTCCGTCAAGCCGAAGCGCGATCGTTTCGGCACGCCGAGCATAATGTTCTGGAGGACGGTCATCCCGGGAATGAAAGCCAGTTCCTGGTGAATGAAACTCATCCCCAATGCCGTCGCGCGGTGCGGCGTCTCGACGGCGGCGGTTTGCCCATCGATCTCGATCGATCCCTGATCCGGATGGTTGAGGCCGGCAAGAATCCTGATCAGCGTCGACTTGCCCGCACCATTGGCGCCGACCAGCCCGTGGACCTCGCCTGCGATGATGTCGAGGGAAGCATTTCGCAGTGCCTTGGCGCCACCAAAGGTCTTGGCGATGTTGCGCACGACAAGAAATGGAGGCGCTCCAGGCGCCCCCATCTCCATTGCCGCATCTCCTGTTACCCGATCGGTCAAAAGCTGGCTGCGCCTACTGGATCGCGTCAGGATGCTTGGTCAGAAAATCCGCCACCGTATCCTTGGTCACCAGCACGGCCGGCACTTCGGCGGCCTTGGGCGTCCAGCTCTTGCCGGCGGCAGTAATCTCTTCAACCATCTTGGCCATGTTGTAGCCTTCGGTGTAGCTGTCTTGCCATGCCGTGGCGGTCATGAAGCCGTTCTTGATGTTTTCAAGAGCTTGGGCATTGCCGTTGATGCCATACACCATCACATCGGTGCGGTTCTGGGCACGCAGCGAGCCGATCGCGCCGATCGCAGGATCATCCCAGCAGCCCCAGATCGCCAGCTTCTCGTCGCCCGCGGGATGCGAGGCGAGCCATGCATTCGCGTACTGAGCGCCGTCTTCAAAGTAGCCGGGAATGCGCACCTCGTTCTTGGTCACCTTGATATCGGGATATTTGGCGACCATCTCGTCCATCACCTGCTCCCGGTTCCGGCAGACTTCACCCGTGTGATAGGTAAGGGCAAGGATGGACCCCTTGCCGTTCATGTTCTTGAGCATCAGCTCCACGACCGGGATGGCCATCGGGCCGCCCGAGCCATTGGTGGCGGCAACGGTGCCACCCAGCCCGCCGCCCCAGGTAACGACGGGAATGTTCGCGGAACCGGCTGCAGCGAGCCCGGCGCCGATGGAAGAATAGGGGAACACCATGTCGACGATGGCGTGCGCCCCCAACTGGGCGAAGTTCTGGATGGCTGCGTTGGCCTGGTCTGCATTGCCCGCCGCATCGACGACAGTGACTTTCCAACCGAGTTCGTCGGCCGCTTTGGTCGCGCCCTGGATATAGCGGACATTGTTGGCTTCTGTGGCGCTGATGGACACGATGCCGAGCAGTGGCTTGTCGGCCGCCCTGGCCTGCGCGCCGGACAATGCCAGAGCCACGGCGAAAATGCCGAACGTCAGGTTCTTCATGGTTCTCTCTCCCTGGTGAGGTTGGACGCGCACCTTGAAAGTCAGCGCTGATAACCGCCTAACCGTTTCAGCAGATTTTCTCATCTTGGATGGGTTCGCAAGAAAATTCGTGCAAAAATCCACGAAATAGGTGAAGGATTGGGCGTGAAGTTCAGCTAATCGATTAGCTACGAGAGCAGATGGCCACGATAAAAGACGTCGCCCAAGCCGCCGGTGTGTCGACGGCGACGGTGTCCGCCGTCGTCAACGACAGCGCCTATGTAAGTCCCGAATTGCGCAGCCGTGTGCTCGCCGCGGTTCGCGAGCTTCGCTATGCGCCTTCGCTGGTCGCGCGAAATCTGCGCAGCGGTCGCAGCCAGCTGATCGCGCTTGCCGTGGCGGATCTGGCAAACCCGTTTTACGCCCGCATCGTCACGGCAGCCGAAGCGGCGGTCGCCGCCTGGGGCTACTCGCTCGTGCTGTTCAACAGCGACGAAAAGCCCGATATCGAGAAGCGCATTCTGTCGCGCATTCGAACATTGGGGTGCGATGGGTCGGTGATCGTTCCTGTGGGACCCGAAAGCCATTACCAGCGACGGGATTTCGAAGGCGGAATGCCGGTGGTTCTGCTCGGCCGTTCGATTGGCGACGCGGGCGTCGACACAGTCACCATCGACAATCTGTCGGCCGGCAAGCAGGCAACCAACTATCTCCTCGATCTTGGCCATCGTGATATTGGCTCCATCACCGGTCCCGTTCAACTCACGACGGGCAGCGGCCGGCTGCAAGGCATGCTCGAAGCGATGGCGGCGCGCGGCCTTGCCCCGAAGACGGGGCATGTCCGGTCCGGAGAGTTCCGCGAAGACACCGCCTATTCGGTCGCGCGTGATCTGCTTGTACAGACGGACCGACCAACCGCCCTCTATGTCGCCAATGGCGTCATGGCCATCGGCGTCATGCGAGCCGTTGCCGATCTCGGCTTGCGCTGCCCCGAGGATGTTTCGATTGCCTCTACCGATACGGTCGCCGGAGCAGGCGGACTGAAGCCGCGGCTGACCCGTACCGAGCATCCTGTCAAGGACATGACCAATGAGGCACTGCGCATGCTGGTCGACCGCATCGAAGGCAAGGTCGCCGAGCCGTCCCGCAACGTGGTCTTCCAGCCCGCGCTCGTGGTTGGAGAGAGTTGCGCCCCCTTGAAGGGCTCACTACACCGGAAGCGGAGCTGAAGGCGTTTCTTGCCGGCGCGCCGTTTGCTGGCGAAATCCGGTCGGCGATAGGGCGAGCCGACGAATTGCGGCTCTGCTGGGCATCAGAGACTGCAGACGCGAAGCGACCTCTGTCCCAAGAGATCGTTCGCAGGATCACCTTCAAGCCCGGATCATTGATTGTCGAACCGGATCGCCGCTGCTATCGGAATTGCTTCTCAAATCTCTTTTAAGTCTTTGATATTACAAACTAAATGGTGGGCCCGGAGGGACTCGAACCCCCAACCAAGCGGTTATGAGCCGCCGGCTCTAACCATTGAGCTACAGGCCCCACGCCGGCTGGATTAATGTTTTTCGCATCGCCGCACAAGGCTTTCCCCAAGAGGCTTTCGCCGATCGCCCAAATCAACCCATAATCCCTGTCTACGCGAGCCTTGCGACTGGATCGCGCACCAAGGAGATTTTCATGACCAGACACCTCTTGCCTCTCGCGCTTGCCGCCGCGATCGCATTTCCGGCGATGGCTGGCGCCGCCGATTCGCCGACGCCTCCCCGCATCATTGTCAGCGGCGAAGGCGAAGCCACGGTGGCGCCCGACCTTGCGATCCTGACGCTGAGCGTCATGCGCGAGGCCAAGACCGCGCGCGCCGCGCTCGATGCCAACAACGACGCCATGGCCGCCGTCATCGCGGCGATGAAGTCGTCGGGCATCGTGGACCGCGACCTGCAGACCGCGGGCGTCCAGATCAATCCGCGCTACAACTACACCAACAAGCCCGACGGCAGCCAGGACGCCGAGCTTGTTGCCTATCAGGTGACCAACACGCTTTCGGTGCGCGTGCGCGATGTCGACAAGACCGGTGAGATTCTGGACAAGGCGGTGTCGCTCGGCGTCAACCAGGGCGGCGGCATTGCCTTCACCAACGACGACCCGGCGGCCACCGTCACCGAGGCGCGCAAGAAAGCGGTCGCCGACGCCGTGGCGAAGGCCAGGACGCTGGCCGAGGCCGCGGGCGTCAGCCTGGGCCGGGTGCTGGAAATCACCGACCAGAACATTGCGCCGATGCCGATGCCGATCAACGCCAAGGCCTTCGACGCAGCCCCGCGCGCGGCCGTGCCGGTGCAGGCAGGCGAGAATTCCTACACCGTGCAGGTCACCGTCACGTTCGAACTCAAGTGAGGCTCGACACCACCCTGCCCGCGTCGGCTGACCGGTCGTGCCATGCATGAAAAACCCCGCGGGAACGATCCCGCGGGGTTTTTTGAGCCGCTCACTTCCGAAGAAAGGGGCTCTGCTAATCCAGGCGGACCCTCGGGGAGCCATGCCTTCAGGACATTATGCCTCCCGGCTACCCTTGGTAGAGGACAGCCGGGATACTGACCTCAGCGGTAGATGACCGGGCAGCCGCGCTCGTTGGCGAACACGATCACGATGCGATCGCCGTCCTGGCGGCCCATCACCTTCACCGTCCGGCGGTTGACATCGAGAATGCGGGCGCGATGCAGGCCCATGCGCTGAGCCTTGCCCAGGGCGCGCTCCGGCGAGCAGCCACGGCGCCACTCGTCGCGGCGTTCGACGCTGCGCCACTCGTCGCGGCGTTCATCGCGGCGGTGGCGGTAGCCGTCCTCGCCCACATAGACGCCGACACGCGGATCATCGTTGTTGCCGAAGCCGAGATAGAGGTTGTCGGCATGGGCGGGGATGGCCGCCAGCGTGCCGAGCCCGACCAGGGCCGAAAGCGTCGCCGTCTTGATCTTGTTGAACATGGTTTCTCTCCTTTTTGCGGGCCGTGCCCGTCCTCGTGAACCGATGGGCGCAGAATGCACTTGCCTGTCTGAACTCTTTACGAACCGATCGTTCATAAGCGGTTCATGTGAATTACCGGAACTCACCAGCCATGTCGCTGGCGCACACGGCGGAACAATGGCGCAAGAACGCCTGATCCGGCGCCCGGTTCCCGGTCCGCCCGCGTCCAAGACCGATCGGCCGCCAGCGCGATCAGGGTTCCTCGTCCAGCATGAAGTCGAAATAATCCTCCGGTTCGGCAAGGTCGCTTTCACTGGCGTTGACCCTGCCGCGCACCGAAACGCCGGCCTCATGGACGGTGTCAGGGCTGCCCGACAGCAAGCGGTGCCACCAGTAGAGGTCGCGCCCCTCGGCCACCAGACGGTAGGCGCAGGTGCTGGGCAGCCAGGTGATGGTGCGCACGTTCTGTGGCGTCAGCCCGACGCAGTCCGGAACGCGCGCCAGCCGGTTGGCATAATCGGAGCAGCGGCAGCTCTCGGCGTCGAACAGCCGGCAGCCGACACTGGTCCAGTAAATCTCACCCGTATCCTCGTCCTCCAGCTTCGACAGGCAGCATTTGCCGCAGCCGTCGCAGAGCGATTCCCACTCGGCCGGGCTCATCGCTTCCAGCGTTTTGGTTTTCCAGAAAGGCGTTTCCATGTGCGGGATGTGGCCTTAGCCGGCGGCAACGTCAAGCGCGGCAGCGGTCCGGCAAGCCGCATCCGGGCGAAAGACACGAAGTTGCCTTCAAAACGCCGGCCAATAGCCCGTTACGGCCCCTATACGCGCTAAACCGGAACCAATCGGCGCAAGATCGGTTTCGGCAAGGATGGGACCCCACAAGGAGAATTTTCGATGAAACGCCAACCACGGATTCTGGCAGGCACCGCCCTTGGCCTGCTGATGGCATCCGCGCCGTTGGGCGCGTTCCCGCTTCAGGGAAGTGCCGCGTTCGGCCCCATGCAAGGCGGCGCGACACCGCTGATCCTGGCCCAGGACGCACCGGCTGAGGACGGACAGCCAACCGATCAGGAGCAGCGGCGCAAGAAGAAGCGCGACCAGCAGCAGCAGACCGAACAGGCGCCGGCCGCTGAGCAGGCCGCCCCGGTCGAGGAGCAGCAGCCACGCAGGAAGAAGCGCGACCAGCAGCAGCAGACCGAACAGGCGCCGGCCGAGCAGGCCGCCCCGGTCGAGGAGCAGCAGCCGCGCAGGAAGAAGCGCGACCAGCAGCAGCAACAGATCGAGCAGGCGCCTGCTGAGCAGGCCGCCCCGGTCGAACAGCAGCAGCCGCGCAGGAAGAAGCGCGACCAGCAGCAGCAACAGATCGAGCAGGCGCCGGCCGAGCAACCCGCCGGCGAGGCCCAGCCAGCCAATGACAACCAGCAGGTCAAGCCCGGCAGGAAACACAAGCAGGACCAGCAAAAGGAAGCGCCGGCGGTAACACCCGAAGCCGCCCCGACGCCGAAGGAAGCGCCCGCCGCTGGCGAGCAGCCGGCAACCCAGGGTGAACAGCCCCAGGACAGGACCCGGAAGAACGGCAGGAAGCCCGCTGGCGAGCAGCCCGCGACTGGCGAACAGCCCGTTACTGGCGAACAGCCGGCGAATGGCGAGAAGCCCGCAACCGGCGAACTGCCGGCCAACGGCAACAAGGTTGCTCCTGTCCAGGGCGAAAACCCCGTGCAGGGTGAGGCGCCAGCCGACCCGAACGCTGCTCCCATCCTGGACAGCCAGAAGGATGCCGAGCGCAAGGCAGGCGGCCGCAAGCGCGACAAGAACGCCCAGCAACAGAACGATGCACAGGGCTCCCAGCAAGGTGGCGATCAGGGCAACAAGCCGGTGGCCGCTCCGGTCGACCAGGGTCCGCCGCCCGCGGACGACAAGGCCGCCCAGCAGGAGATCAAGCGCGAAAAGTTCGTTCCCGTCACCGAGGAGAAGGGCAAGCGGCTCGACCGCGCGCCCGACGAGAACATCCGCGACCGCCGCCGCCCCAAGGGGGTCGACGTGCTCAAGGAGATCGGCGACCGCGTCATCATTCAGTTGGGCGACCAGACCATCGTCCAGAGCAATGACGGCTCGCGCATGAACCGTGGCGCCAAGGACGTCTATTACGAGGATCTGCCGCAGGGCCGCACGCGTGAAACCGTCGAGCGCGGCAACGGCGTCCAGATCGTCACCGTCCGCAACCGTTACGGCGATGTCATCCGGCGCTCACGCATCACACCCGATGGCCGCGAATACGTGCTGAGCTATGTCGACGAGCGTGACTACCAGGACGAGGGTGACTGGCGCGATCCCGGCGATGACCTGCCGCCGATGCGGCTGACCATCCCGCGCCGGCAGTACATTCTCGATTCCGAGCAGGTCGAGAGCCCGGACGATTATTACGACTTCCTCGAACAGCCGCCGGTGGAGAAAGTCCAGCGTCTCTATTCGATCGACGAGGTCAAGCGGTCGGCCCGTGTTCGCGACATCGCGCGCCGCGTCGATCTCGACACGCTGAACTTCGAATTCGGCTCGGCCTCGATCTCCGACGCCGAAGTGCAGAAGCTCGACGGCGTCGCCAGCGCGATGGAGAAGCTGCTCAAGAAGAACCCCGCCGAGACCTTCCTCATCGAAGGCCATACCGACGCCGTCGGCACGGCGGAGGCCAATCTGGCGCTGTCGGATCGCAGGGCGGAATCGGTCGCCGAGGCGCTCACCAATGCCTTCGGCATCCCGCCCGAAAACCTGACGACACAGGGCTATGGCGAGGAGTATCTGAAGGTGAACACTTCGGGGCCGAACCGCGAGAACCGTCGCGTCGCGATCCGCCGCATCACCTCGTTGGTGGCACCCGTTGCCAGCAACAATTAGGACGGTCTTTCAGAAGCTTACCGCAATCTTCTGAATCAGGTCGGCAAAACAGGCCGATCCCGGCAAACCGGGATGGGCACACCTTCCGCCCCACGGCAAGAATCGCATCGATATCCGGGCGCGTGCATTGAATAGGGCGTCCGTCCACCCCAGATTGATGACAGGGCTTCCCTGCCCCGTCCCGACTCCAGCGGGACGCATTGAGCCCCGCCGGTCCCCTCCGGCGGGGTTTTTTGTTTCGGAATTTCCACACCTTGCAAACCAGCGCGACCTGGCTGAAATACAGGGCTCACCGTGAAGGGAAACGACCGGAGCAGCTCATGAAGCGTCTCGAACTCGCCATCGAATCGATCATCCTTGCCTCGCGCTGGCTGCTGGTGGTGTTCTATCTCGGGCTCGGCGTGGCGCTCGCCGTCTATGCCCTGTCGTTCGGCAAGAAGCTCTACGAGTTCCTCGCCGTGGCCTTCACGCTCGGCGACACCGACACCATCCTGAAGATGCTGGGCCTTATCGACGCCGCGCTGGTCGCCTCGCTGGTGGTCATGGTCATCATCTCCGGCTACGAGAACTTCGTCAGCCGCTTCGATGACCAGGATGGCGGCGTGCATTGGCTGGGCACGATCGATGTCGGCTCACTGAAGGTCAAGGTCGCCTCGACCATCGTCGCCATCTCGTCCATCCACCTGCTGCAGGTGTTCCTGAACTCGTCCTCCTACACCACGCAACAGTTGATGTGGCTGACCATCATCCATCTCGCCTTCGTTCTCTCGGCGCTGATGCTGGCCTATATCGACCGGCTGATGGGCCTGAGCAAGGGCAAGAAAGGCGAAGAAGGCTGATGCCCCCTGTCGGAGGCTTCGCGTTTGAGAACCGCCTCCCCGCAATCCGTCGCTGCTCCGCAGCGCCACCTTTCCCCCCTCCGGAGGGAAAGGAACGGTAGCCTGCTGGATGAGCGTCGGCTCGCGCCCTTCCTCTACCCCGTCGATCGGGGAGAGGTGGCTCGGCGAAGACGAGACGGAGTGGGGGTCGACCAGCGGCTTCGCCAATGGCGTGGCCGGCATCGCAAATAAATCCTTGCGGAGCCCTTAATAGGCAGTCCTGATCTCGCTCTCGCTGCGCGCGAACACCTCGTCCGGGACGAAGAAGTCGCCTGCCAACGGCCCGGTCGCGTTTGGCGAATAGACCGAGAAGTCGCTGACACCCTCGGCGCGCAGCACTTCCTCGTCGATGTAGAAATTGCCTGATGTCTCGCGCGATGGCCGCAGGAAGATGGCGTGCGCCGCGTCGGCCATGATGTCGGGCGAGCGGCTCATTGCCGCGACCGTCGCGCCGCCCAGAAGGTTGCGCACCGCAGCCGTGTCGATGGTCGAGATCGGCCACAGCGAATTGACCGCGATGCCATCCCTGGCGAATTCCGCGCTCATGCCCAGCGTGCACATCGACATCCCGAACTTCGCCATCGTGTAGGCGACGTGGTTCTTGAACCATTTGGCCTTCATGTTGAGGGGCGGCGCCAGATTCAGGATGTGAGGATTGTCGGCTAACTTCAAATGCGGAATGCACATTTTGGAAACCAGAAAGGTGCCGCGCGTGTTGATCTGGTGCATCAAATCATAGCGCTTCATATCCGTCTCCAGCGTGCCGGTCAGCTGGATGGCGCTGGCATTGTTGACGCAGATGTCGATGCCGCCGAATGTCTCAACCGTCCTTGCGACCGCCTCGGACACCTGCGCCTCTTCGCGGATGTCGCACAAAACAGGCAGCGCCGCGCCGCCAGCCTGCTCGATTTCTTGCGCCGCCGTGTAGATCGTGCCCGGCAGCTTCGGATGCGGCTCGGCGGTCTTGGCGGCGATCGTCACATTGGCGCCGTCGCGCGCCGCGCGCAGCGCGATCGCCAGCCCGATGCCGCGCGACCCGCCGGAGATGAACAGCGTCTTGCCCCTAAGCGACATTCTTCCCTCCGATAGCTTGTCTCGTTGAGCAATCCTTGCCCGCGCCGCTGCCGGATACAAGAGGCCGCATTGGGAAGCTATGATGACGCAACGGAGGCTCGTCGGCGGAGGCCGCCTTATCTTTTCCTGGGTTTCCGGGAAATCGCTCGAAGAGGCGCTCCAAGCCGGATCAGACCAGCACAAGCCCCTGACGCATCGCGATCGCAATGGCATCCGTGCGGTTGGCGGCCCCCAGCTTGATCAGGATCGCGGCGACGTGGAATTTCGCCGTATGCACGGAAATGTCCAGGCGCCGCGCGATCACCTTGTTGGGTGCGCCTTCGGCCAGCAGGGCCAGCACTTCGGCCTCTCGCGGCGACAGTGTCGGCCGAGCGGCGGCCCCGTCGTCGAGCGGTTCCTCGCCGAACAGCCCGCCATCGCCACCGGCCCCGCCAGCGTCGCGATCGAAATCATGATCGTTATGCGGTTCTGGACGGCCATCACCGGACACCCGGTAGCCGGCCGCTGCCAGCCGTATGGCGGCCGCGATCAAAGTTGCATCCGCTCCCAACGGCAGCACGGCATACACCTGCCCTTCGGGCCGGCCAGCGCGGACCGACAGCAGCACCTTCGGGGTCGTGCTGTTGCCGGGCCGGTCGATCCATGAGGCGCTGTTGGCGACTGCGTCGTCGACGACCACGACATCGGCGATCGCGCCGCCCCCGGCCATGACGGGAAGCAGATCGTTCGTCATGGCGAGCGAGGCCGACAGGCGCCCGGCGCGCGCGGCGTCACGCAGCGCGACCAGCACCACCAGCCGCCGTTCCTCGCTATCCGTCTTGCGCCTCGCCAGCGTGTCGCTTTCCATCATTCCTCTCAGCTCAGCGGCTTTTCGCCGATGGTCAGCGCCACGTCGCGCTGTTCGCCGCCGCGCACCACGCCGAGCGTCACCGAAGCGCCGGCGCTGTCGGGTCCAAGCCTGCGGATCAGGTCGCGCGGGCCATGCACGGCCTCGCCGTTCCAGGCCACGATGATGTCGCCCAGCGAGAGGCCCGCGGCCTTGGCCGGGCCTTGGTCGTCGAGGCTCATCACCATCGCGCCATACGCGTTGTTGTCGCGAACCGGATGCAGGCCGGCGCCGAGATAGCCGCGCGCGACATGACCCTTCTCGCGCAGCGTCGCAACCGCCCGCTCGATCGTCTCATAGGGCATCACCAGTGCCTTGTGGCGTGGCCCGAACAACAGCATGCCGATCAGCGCGCCCTTGGCGTCCAGCACCGGTCCGCCCTCGAAGCGGGCGCCGGCGCCGACAGCCAGATTGATGCGCCGGTCGATGGTGCCGCCGCGCATCGAACGCCAGGCCGGACCGACTTCGCCCACCGAACCCGAAACGGCCAGCGCCGAACCCTGGCTGCTGCCGATGGCGATGGCGAGACTGCCGGGCCGAACCGCGTCGGCTTCGGCAAGTGGCGGGGCGTCGACAGCGGTGGCCGGCTTCAGCAAGGCGACGCCCGTCGAAGGATCACGGCCCACCAGTTCGGCCTTGACCCTCTCGCCCGACGCCAGCGTCAGCTCGATCTCCTCGCCCGCCTCGACGGCTTCCTCGGCTGTAACGAAATAGCCGTCGCGCCAGTGAAACGCGGTGGCGGTGCGGTGGTGATGCGTGGCGAAGCTCGCCGTTGCCGGCGCGGCCTTGGCGGCAAGATCGGCGACGGCGTCCGAAAACGCGGCCAGATTGAAATCACTCATATCGGTCTCTTGGGTTTGTTGCATGCCCCAGATATCGCTCGATGGTGCGTCCGCGGATACTCGCCTGACGGCTAGTTGCTGGTTCGACTGGCCATGTGGTCAGGTCGCGGCGGTTCTTGCCGCTCCGCACATATAGTCACGATCAAGCCTGAAAACACGGAGCCCGCCAATGGCCCTCGCCGCTGCGAAATTCCAAGATGACGACACGCTGCTCGACGCCTATTCCACGACGGTCGCCGATGCCGTCGACCGCATCGGCCCCGCCGTCTGCCGCATCGAGCGCATCGGTGGCCAGGGCGGCCATGGCTCCGGCTTCGTCATCGCGCCGGACGGGCTGGTGGTCACCAATTTCCACGTCGTCGGCGATGCCAGGACGGTGCGCGTCTCGATGCCCGACGGCGCCTCCAGCGAAGGCCGCGTGCTGGGCCGCGATCCCGACACCGACATCGCCCTGGTGCGCGCCGATGGCAGCTTCGCCGATGTCGCGCCGCTGGGTGATTCCAAGCGGCTGCGGCGCGGCCAGATCGCCATTGCCATCGGCAATCCGCTGGGCTTCGAATGGACGGTCACCTCGGGCGTCGTCTCGGCGCTCGGCCGCTCGATGCGGGCCTCGACCGGACGGTTGATCGACGACGTCATCCAGACCGACGCCTCCCTCAACCCCGGCAATTCGGGCGGGCCGCTAGTGTCGTCGGCCGGCGAGGTCATCGGCGTCAACACCGCCATGATCCATGGCGCGCACGGCATTGCGTTCGCGGTCGCGTCCAACACCGCCAACTTCGTCATTTCCGAGATCATCCGCTTCGGCCGCGTGCGGCGCGCCTTCATCGGCGTTTCGGCCGACACCACCAACCTGCCGCGCCGCGCGGCCCTCCTGTCGCAGGTGTCGACCAGCACGGCGGTGCGGCTGCGCGGCGTCGAAAAGGATGGCCCGGCGGCAAAGGCCGGCTTGAAGGAAGGCGACATCATCGCGGCAATAGACGGCCGCCCCGTGACCGGCGTCGACGACCTCGTGCGCATCCTCGACGCCGAGCGCATCGGCCGCGAGACGCTGTGCACCGTCGTGCGCCGCACCGGCGTCAGCCAGGTGGCGGTGACGCCGGTGGCAAGGGCCGGCTGATCGGCACATCCCGAAAACGACGGGCAAACCGCCGGGCCTATCGGATCTCCTGCCCCTGGTTGCCCAGACGCGTCTTCAGCAGGGCGACCAGGTCCGCCTGAGCGCCGTCGAGGCCTTGGTCCGCGGTTCGCGGCCGCTCCCGAAGAGCGACGCGCGTCGCATGGAATCCAAGCGCCCGATAGGCCTCCATCTGCTCTTCCGAAAAGAACTGGTCGCTGGTCGGTTCGTTCGGGAAAAGTGGATAGCGGCGTTCGTAGTCGAGCACATAATCTGGCTCGTCGCCGGTCACCGAGGCCTTGACGTAGAGAAGTATCCCTTCGACCGGATCATTCTCATAAAGGATCTTGCCCACCGCGAAGTGCCGCAGATGCAGTTCCGAATCCGGTGGGATGATCTTGGTGCGATCGGCATCGCGCGCCAGCGCCGCGTCCCTGACCGGCCGCCAGTCAAGCGAGATGCGCGCGCCGAGATCGATGCGCGCAAAGCGCTGGACATCGGTGAACGCACCGAAATTCATGCCGGCGTCGGCTTCGGCATCGATCACGATGATCAGTTTGCATTTGCGCTTGAGCAGTTGGTAGAGCCCGATATTGTCGATATGGCCGCCGTCGGTGATGTAGACACGCGAACTGTCGGACCTGAGCAGGCCCAGCGCTTCCTGCAGCAAATAGAGGCGCAATATGTCCTCCCAGCCGCGTTGCAAAGGCCGCTTCACAAGCGCAAGCCCGCTCGGATTGGGAAGCCAGAAGCCAAGCCTCAGGTTGAGCAGCGCCAATGTCGGCCCAAGCAGGCCAAGGCTGATGCGGCCCATGCTTGACGAAATGGCGGCCCCGGAAATCGCCGCCGCCGCCGCGAGATCCAGTTGGCCCTCTTCCTTGGTCATCGCCGTCGTCGCCGCGTAACCGGTCGACTCGCTACCGACGAAATATTTCGAGAACAGGCAGAACTCGGCGTTGCGGCCCCGCTTGCTTGGATCGGCCAGTGGCAGGCTGACAGGGCGCGGGGCAGCCGACCGCGCGGACGAGCGCCGGGGGGCGGGCAGGACCATATCCGGCCCTCCCCACCAGGCACGCAACCTGATGGCTGCCGCGATCCTTGCTCCCGCCCATCGCGTCGCGCGGCCGAATATTCCTCTTTTCTGCGGGTCGGGCGCTGGATGGTCATCCTTGGCGCGGCGCACGTTCAACGTGCCGTTGATCAGGAGATAGGGTGCCTTCACGCCGAGATTTTCCAGCGCTATATCGGCCTGTCCGTCGCTGCCGCCGAGCAGGAATGCCTGCCGGAGCCTGTCGCGGTAAAGGCGGTGCAAGCCGTTGGCGTTTTCGGTGAAATTGAACGCCACCGTGATGACGATGGCGGTGATGGCAAGATAGTTCAGCAACACCGTGAATTCGTCGGCGTGCCAGACATTCCCCGACATTCTCGCCGCCACCGCGAAAACGGCAGAGCCCGCCAGTGCCAGCAGAACCTTCATGACCACCGAACCCCTGTAGTCATTCAGCATCGCGGTGAAGAAGCCGCTCAGCCTGCCGGGTGCCAGATCATCGGCGAGATAGCGAACCACGAAGGTCCGCAACGCCAGAAACAGCGCCAGGCAGACGACAAGGATGGTGACCAGGAAATGATTGTTTGCGGTCAGCCAAGTCGGGCCGTAGGCATAGCCGCTGGCACGGCCGAATATCCACGATACATCGAAGCCATGGAATGTCGTCTTCGACACCTTGATGCCCCAGATGGTGATCAGCAGAAAGAAACCATAGACCAGCAGAGGTAAGGCCAGACCGAGCGCCAGGAACGCCGCGCGCGCCAGATAGCCGCGGATCTGGTGCCCGATCTTCGGCGAATTCAGGGCCTTCTGCAGCCAGGAAATCAGGACGCCCCTGAACGCGGCGGTGGCCGTTACGATGGCCGCGGCGGTTGCGATCAGCGTCTTGAGTGTTTCCAACGTTGTTTGCCGATGGCCGAATTTCGGCGATGTCGCCTCGATCAGCCACAGGATGATCCTGGGCTGGACCTCGATCAGAAACACGCCGGCGGTGAACAGCAGTAGCGTGCGGCCACCCGTGGCCCAGCCGCTATCCTGTTCAAGATGCTCGCCTTTGCGCGCCGAGGCGTAGCTGTCGGAATAGGACCGCCGTAATCCCCAGGCGACCAGCCACAGCGAGAGCACCACGAGAGCCATGCGCGAGAGCACGAACGGGTTGGCGACCATCGAGCGCAGGCTAGCGGTCCACCCCTGCCTGCCCCACTCGTCTCCGAACATCCAGTCGGCCACGTCGAGAACGATGCTGTGTCCGAGGTGGTCGGTGGTCGGATTGGTCAGGATGACGAATGTCGCGAGCGGCAGGAGCAGGGTGAGCAGCAGCAAGAAATTCACCATCCAGCCGCGCATCAGGATGCCAACCGACAGGACGATGTCGCGAGGACCGCGTGGCGCCAGGAAACGGCTGTTGTCCCGGATATGGCCGACAAGCTCGTTGTCGCGCACGTCGTCATCCGAGGCGAAGGGAAAATCGAGCGGTCTGTCCTCTCCTTCTCTTGCTTGCTCGAGCTCCTGACGGGTCATATCGGCAACCATCGCCGATCCGATATAGCCGCCTCCCGAAACCGTCGACAGATAGTCTATCCGGGGCGTGAGTTTGTACTGGTCGAGCGCCTGAAGTGCGCCGAGGCAGAATGAAGCCGACCGTATTCCCCCACCCGAGAGCGCCACGCCGAACAACCAGGCGGGGTCGCCCCTGGCAACGGAATCGGGCCTGCCAAAGCCACTTGAAGCACCCACACCGAGCGCGCGCCGGCGTTCCAGGACCGCATCGTACTCCGATCGCAGAACTCTCTCGAACTTGCCGGTATAAGAAGCAGTCCTGGGAACATCTTCACGACTGGCCACAGCAACCCCCCGACACTGTCGGCTTCTTGAACAAGACAACAGCCAAACAGGTTTTTCCGCAAGGGTTATGGAAAGTCGCCTCGCGGCTGGCGCGACGGCCAAGCGCTAGCGTGCCGCGCTCATGGGCCCCGTCTGTGGATTGTCTGGTTCCTCCTCGGGCACTTCGCCCGGCTCGAACTCGTTGAAGCAGCCGAGCTGGCGCTTGAATTGATCGATGAGCCAGGCCGCGGCGGGCTTGGGGCTGGTGTCGTAACGCCGCATGGCAAACAGCGGTGAACGCGTTTCTCTGAAGGGTTCGAGGTCGATTTCCACCAGCCGGCCACTGGCCAGGTCGTCGGCGATCAGCCAGCGCGGCAGGCCGCCCCAGCCCAGGCCCTCGCGCATCAGCATATGCTTGGTGCGCATGTCGGTCAGCCGCCAGGTCCGGTAGGCGAAGACGCCGAAATCGCGCCCCTTTGTGCGTTCGGACTGGTCGGTGACGACGAGCTGCGTGTACTCGCGGGCATCCTCGATGGCCACCGGTCGGGGCAGCAACGCCAACGGGTGGGTTGGCGCGGCTGCCAGCGCGATCGACATGAAGCCGATACGCGTCAGATGCAGGTCGACATCGCCCAGCAGGCCGCCAATGCCAAGGTCGGCCTGGCCGCTGACGACATGGTCGGGGATCATACCGAGCGCGCCGATATGCAGGCGCAGCATCACCGTGGGAAACTGTGCCTCGAACGCTTTGAGCACCCGCACCAGCACCGGCGCCGGCAGCGCCGCGTCTACCGAGAGCGCGACTTCGGCCTCGAGACCCTGATGGTGGCCGTCGACGCGTGAGCGGATGCGTTGCAGAACGCTGATCATGCGCCTTGCATCCTCCAGCATCGCCTAGCCGAACTCGGTCAGTTGCGGCTCGCGCGTGCCCTCGCGCTTGAAGAGCTTCAGGCCAAGCTGCGTCTCCAGATTGGCGATGCCGTAGCTGATGACGGACTGGGCGCGGTTCAAGCGACGGCCGGCGGCTGAGAAACTGCCCGTTTCGGCGACGGTCACGAAGATCTGCAGTTGGTCGAGTGTTGGATTGGGCTGCATAGCTTATCCATTTCATCGATTGATTGTATCTAAAATATGCCAGTTTTTTGAATAGGTCGAAAGACCCATATGGGCAGGGACAAATTCATTTTCCCAACTCTGGAGAGTCCACAATGTCCATACTTCTCGTCACGTCCAGCCCGCGCGGCGCGGCTTCGCATTCGACCCGCATCGCCACGGAATTCGCTGAAAAACTGGTCGCTGCCAATCCGTCGAACACGCTCGTCGTGCGCGACCTCGTCGCCAACCCGCTGCCGCACATCGACGCCGACTATACGGCCGGCATCTACACACCGGCCGAGTCGCGCACCGCACGCCAGGCGGAAGTCGTCGGCGTTTCCGACGTCGCGCTCGATGAACTGTTCGCCGCCGACACGGTGATCTTGGCCACCGGCTTCATCAACTTCAACATCTCCTCGACGTTGAAGTCGTGGGTCGACCACATCGCCCGCTCCGGCAAGAGCTTTGCCTATGGCGAGAACGGCCCCAAGGGCCTCGTCACCGGCAAGAAGGTCTATATCGTGCTCGCCTCGGGCGGCGTCTATTCCGAAGGAGCCGCGGTGCAGTTCGATCACGCGGTTCCCTACCTGCGCAGTGTGCTCGGCTTCCTCGGCATGACCGATGTCGAGGTCATCCGAGTCGAGGGTGTCGCCATGGGTCCTGACGCCGTGGCCGCCGCGCTCGCCAAGGCGACCGCCAAGGTCGACGCCGTCGTGGCCGCCAGCCGCACCATAGCGGCGGCTGCGTAACGGCACCCGACACAATCCGCACAAAGGGCAGGCGTCCGCGCCTGCCCTTTTTCGTCAGGTTTCTCCTACCTTGCCCTGATGTACCTCGGACAGCGGCGGCAGCACGACGGCGGGATGGCGGCCTTCGCGCAGCATCAGGCCGAGGCTGTAGTCGACGGCCAGCTTCATGGCGCCGAGCGCCGTGCCGGCATCGCCAAGCGAACTGACGGCGATCCGTGTCGGCCAGGCAAGGTCCGCCGCGACCTGCTCGACGGTCTCCGTCATCAACGGGTTCCTGCCGACGCCGCCACCAAGCACGATCAGGCCTGGGTCGAGCATGCCGATGCAGCCGGCCGCCAGCCTGCCGATATCGGCGGCATGGCGAGCCACGGCCGCCGCCGCCGGCGCCGAGCCCTCGAGCGCGCGTGCGAAAAGGTCCTTGGCCGAATCGGGTGGGGCGCCTTCCCCGGCGGGCCAGTCGGCGCGGCAGCGCTCGATCAGCGCCCGCGAGCCGAGATAATGTTCAAGCCCTTCGCGGTAGGGCGTCTCGCTGGCCGACCAGGGAAACGGCATGCGGCCGATTTCGCCGGCCGCTCCGCCGGCGCCCCGGAACAGGCGTCCCTCGGTGATGAAGCCGAGGCCGACGCGAACGCCGACCTGAAGGAAAGCGAAGGTCTGGTGGCCTTGCGCCGCGCCATAGTGCATCTCGCCGATCGCGGCGCAGTTGACGTTGTTTTCCAGGATGATTGGCACATCGACATGGCGGCGCAACTGGCCAAGCACGGCCGACGGTCCGCCCGGCCGGTCGAACCGGTCGTTGGAGACGATGCGCGGCACCGCCACCGCGATCGCGCGCAGGGCATGACCCTCTCCTACCCTGGCCATGGTGGCCTGCGCGACTGACAATACGATGGCGCCGACCTCGCCGGGATCGCTGGCCCTGGCCTCCGGTATCGGCTCTTCCGCCGTGGCCAATGGTTGGGCGTCCATCGAATAGGCGACGGCACGCACCTGCGCGGCGCCGACATCAATGCCGATCGCGTAGCCCGCGCCGGGGCCGATGCCGTAGATCGTCGCCGTGCGCCCGATGGCGCCGCGCTCCAGCCCGCGCGAGGCAACGAGACCGAGCGCGCTCAGCTCCGACACCGCCGCCGACATGGTCGGCTTCGACAGGTCGAGCATCGCGCCGAGCTTTGGCCGCGTCACCGGCCCATGCGCGGCGAGCACGCGCAGCACGGCGCGCGCGCTGTCGGTCAGATTGGGGATGTCCGCAGCCGCCATCTCAGCCGTCCAACCTCGCTCTGAAATCCCGCCGCCTGTCGATGAGAGCGGGTCCACTCCACGACTCAAAGGCGTACGCTGACCTCAATGCCTCATTGCCGGGCGGTTTGGCAATTTTCATGCGATCGGGACAGGTCGTCAGACCTCGGTCGGCGACCATGGTTTCAGCTTGGTATCCGTCTGGCGGTAGCGGAATGTGATGTCGGTAAGGCCTGCCGCGTCCTGCATGTCGCCGACGATGAGCTGAATGGCGATGATCTCCAGGATGGCTTCGGCCATCGCATTGCCGAGCGCCGGAATGGAGATCACCACCAGCCCGTCGGCGCAAGCGATATCGCGGCGCCTTGTCACCAGGACCGAAGGACAGCCGAAGCCGGCGACATCCTGCGCGATCTTGACCTCGCGGCCATCGCCGATGGCAATCAGCCCGGTTGCCGCGTCCTGCGACTCCATCGGCCCGTGCAGATAGTTCAGCGTATCCCATCCGGACGCCGGTATCCGCACCGCCTCGCGGATCAGCATCGCTGCCTCGCCGGCGTTGGCGAAGCCGATACCGGCGCCGACGATATCGACGGATGTCCGCCCCCGCAGCAGTCGCGCCGCCCGCCCGGCCCGTTGCATGTCTGAGAGCACGGTTGCGACCGCGCTCGGCAAACCGGTCCAGTCGAAGCCGTTGCCTGCAAGCTTGTCGATCAGCATCCCGAGCGCCAGCAGGGTCCCGGTGTAGCCGGTCGAGCTCGCGCCATTGTCGTCGCCCGAATCCGTGGCGAGCACCGCGCCGGTGAGATCGGCCAGCGGGTTGTCGGCACCACGGCAGACCGCCAGGCGCGGCGACCCCGACGCCTCGCGCATGATGTCGAAGATTTCGCGGCTCTGCCCGGAAGCCGACAGCGCGATGAAAGCATCGGCGGCTTCACCGGTACGGTCGTAGAGATCGGTCGGCGTATAGGCGAAGGCCCTGATGCCGGCAGCGCGCAGATAAAGCGCGCCGGCCAAGGCGGCCTGATAGCTGGCGCCGATGCCGGCCAGAGCGATCGTCTTGCCGGCGAACGCGCCGAGATCGAGACCATCCAGCGACCCGGCCACGGAGCGCCGGCCGATCTCGAGACTTTCCGTCTGCCGCGCCACCGCCTGGCGGTAGCCGATACGCTTCATCATTTCAAACAGCTCCAATTTCCGAGAGGGACGACCGGCCGACGAGCAATCGCCTGGCCAAGGCGACAGCGCCAATCACCGGCGGTTCGCGCAGCAACACCACCTGGCTGGACGGCGAGACCTTGGCCATGGCGTCGACGAAGGCCGCCATCAGCATCGGCTGCTCGGTGATGACGCCGCCGCCGGCCACGACAAGGTCGGGACTGGCGCCGCGCTGGATCAGCAATTCGACCAGCGCGGCCAGCCCCGCCCCACCATCCTTGATGACGCGAATGGCGAGAGGCGAACCGGCGTTCGCCGCTTCGAACACGGCATTGGCATGGCGGCCCCAGACCGCCGCGCCACGCGTCTCGTTAAGCAGGATGCCTAGCTTGGTCTGGTCGCTGGTGCCGAGTTCGCGCATCAGCGCTCCGATCAGCGGGTCGCCGCCATCCTCGCCTCGATCGAACGAGCGGCGGATCGCCTTGGCCGCCTCGCGCACCAAAGCGGCGGCGCTGCCCTCGTCGCCGAGGATCCAGCCCCAGCCGCCGGCGGCCAGCATCCTGCCATCGGCGCTGCGCGCCACAGCGATCGAGCCGGTGCCGGAGACGACGCCGATGCCGTCCATATAACCGGCGGCAGGCACCATCAGTTCGGCGTCGTTGACCACCTTGACGGCGCCGCCGGTCTTTTCGGCCAGCAGCGCCTGGAAGCGAAGGCACTGTTTGCCGGTGTCGCAGCCATGCGCGCCGACCGCCAGGGCGGCGGGCGCGACGCCGCCGCACAGATCGGTGACGATGCCGGCCAACGTGACAGCATCGGTCTCCATCTGGCGGATGCGCCAACTCTCCGTCACCAGCACCTCGTCGGCGATCATGCGCTCGCCCAGGCACGCCATGACACGTGTCTTGGTGCCGCCTATATCCACGCCTGCAATGATTTCCTGGGTCACGTACATCCACCGCACAGCCGGGCGAAGCGGGTGGCCTCGTCCAAATTCATATTAGTTAGGAAACTTTACAAACTATCTTTCCAGACGGCAAGAACTATGATTTGATAATCGTCGTAAAAAGCGCATCAAGCGCATTGGGAGATTGCAACATGAGCAGGAGAAGGATCGGTCTGGCCCTTGCGGCCGCGTCTTTCGCGTGGGGATTGGCAGCCGGCGTGGCGAATGCCACCGACATTTCGTTCTGGACCTGGCGCCAGGAAGACAAGGCCGCCTACAACGAACTTTTCGCCGACTTCACCAAGGAAAACCCAGACATCCATGTGAAGTTCGAGTCGTTCCCGGACGAGAACTATCCGACGATCGTCTCGACGGCGCTGGCCGCCGGCAAGGGCGGCGATGTCATCCACACCCACGCCTATGGCTGGCTGGAGCAGTTCGTGAAGGCCGGCTATTTCGAGCCGCAGGACCTCAGGACCGTGCCTTCGCTCGCCAACCAGCCGGCCGACGCGCTGGTCGCGGGCACCTACCGCGCCGACAAGAAGGTCTATTCCCTGCCCTTCGCCTCGCAGACGCTCGGCCTGTTCATCAACAAGGACGTCTTCGCCAAGGCCGGCCTGACGCCGCCGACCACCTGGGACGAGTTCATCACCGTCAGCAAGGCGCTGAAGGAAAAGGGCATCTACCCCCTCGCCAATGGCATGGGCACCAGCTGGTTCAACGAGATGTTCGTCGCCATCTTCACCAATCCGTTCCTAGGCCAGGACTTCGTCAGCGACCTGACATCGGGCAAGGCCACCTTCAAGGATCCCCGCTATGTCGCCGCGCTGGGCAAGCTGCTCGAGCTGCGCGACTACATGCCCGACGGCTTCGAAGGCATCGACTACGACACTGCCGGACAGCTGTTCATCAGCGGCAAGGCGGCCATGCTGGCCGGCGGCAGCTTCGACATCGCCAGCTACCGGAGCCAGAACCCGGCCATCAACATGGACTTTGTCGCTCCGCCGATGGCCAAGGCCGGCGATGTCCCGCAGGTGACCAAGTTCTTCGACGGCGGCTATGCGGTCAACGCCAAGTCGTCCAACAAGGAGGCCGCGCTAAAGCTGGTCAACTGGATGGGCACCAAGGAGTTCGGCGACAAGTTCTCCGCGCTTCTCGGCAACATCTCGCCGATCAAGGGCGTCGTCATCAAGGACGAGCTGCTCGCCCATGTCGCCAAGTTGAACGAGACCGCCATGCCGCATATCAATGTCGTCTACTTCCGTTTCGAGAAGCCGACGGGATCGGAGCTGCTGCAGGGCGACATCACCAAGATGATGTCGGGTTCGATCACCCCCGACCAGCTGGCCGCCGACCTGACCGACGGCCTCGCCAAATGGTACAAGCCTTTCCAGGGCAAGTGACATGAACAGCGGCCGGCGCCACGTTACAAAAGCCTTTCCGTGGCGCCGGTCTCTCTGGATCGCGGCCCTTTTGACACCGGCCCTGATTGTCATGGTCCTGTTCGTGCTCTGGCCGCTGCTATCGGCCTTCCGCCTCGCCTTCTATGAGTTCAACGGCTTGCAGCCCACCGGATTCATCGGCTTCGAAAACTTTCGCAAGGTGCTGTTCGAACAGCCTTATAGCGGCTGGACCTGGAACGCGTTCAAGCACAATATCATCGCCTTCCTGGCGTTGATGGTGTTCGAGAACGGCACCGCCTTTCTGCTCGCCTACGCACTGCTCAAGGCCTTGCCCGGCCATCGCATCCACCAGGTCATCGTGTTTCTCCCCGTCGTGCTCTCCGCCGTCATCGTCGGCTTCCTGTGGAAGCTGTTCCTGCATCCGCTGTTCGGCCTGGTGAACCAGACGCTGGCGCTGGTCGGCATCGGCGCCATCCCGTGGCTCGGCAATGAACACACCGCGCTGGGCAGCGTCCTGTTCGCCAATGTCTGGCATTGGCTCGGCTTCCCCACCCTGGTGCTGCTGGCCGGCATGCAGCGGGTCGGCAAGGAGGTGATCGAGGCCGCCCGTCTCGACGGCGCAGGCGACTATGTGCTGATGACCCGCATCATCTGGCCGCTGATTGCGCCCAGCGTCACCATCGTCACCATCCTGACCTTCATCGGCAGTTTCAACTGGTTCGAGATCCCCTATGTCATGGCCGGCCTCACCGGTTCGCCCGGCGGCGCCACCGATGTGCTCGGCCTTTATTTCTACCGCACCGCCTTCGGCTCGACGACGACGGGCATACAGGATTTCGGCCAGGGCAGCGCGCTGGCGGTGATGATGTTCATCATCGTCGCCGGCGTCACCGCCATCGCGCTCCGCTACCTGCGCCGCCGCGAGATCGAACTGTGAGCGCGGCCACCGCCCCCAGGGCACATGGCGAACTGTTGAAGAACGGCGCCATCCAGCTGATGCTGGCGATCAATGCGATCATCATGGTCTATCCGCTGTTCGTCATGGTGATGTCGTCCTTCAAGACCAACGCCGAGATCTTCTCGTCGCCCTTCGCCCTGCCCGCGCATTTCTCGCTTTCCAACGCCGAACGGGTGTGGAACGAAACCAACTTCGTGCGCTACCTGGCCAATTCGGTCGGCATCACGGCGGCCGCGGTGGCGCTGATCCTCCTGTTCAGCACAATGGCCGCCTACGCCATTGCCCGCTACCAGTTCAGGCTGGGCGCGCTGGTGCTGATGTTCTTCCTGAGCGGCATGACGGTGCCGCTGAAGCTGGCGATCATTCCATTGTTCATCCAGCTGGATTCGCTCGGCCTGGTCGACAGCTATGCCGGCCTGGTGCTGGTCTATGTCGCGATGGGCATTCCTTCGGCCGTATTCATCATGACCGGCTTCCTCAGGACCTTGCCGCGTGAACTGGAAGAGTCGGCGCGCATGGACGGCGCCAGCGAATTGCGCATCATGCGCTCGATCATGCTGCCGCTGGCGCGCCCGGCGCTGGTCATCGTCGCGATCCAGAACGCGGTGCCGATCTGGAACGATTTCTTCTTCCCGCTGGTGCTGATCACCTCCGACGAGCTCAAGACCTTGCCGCAGGGCCTGACCGTCTTCGTCGGCGAATTCACCACCGACTGGGGCGTGCTGTTCACCGGACTGACGCTTGCGGCACTGCCGATCACCCTGCTCTACATCGTCTTGTCGAAGCAGTTCATCTCCGGCATCACCCAGGGCGCGGTGAAATAAGTCGCGCTCACAAACGAGGATTCCCAGACGTGGCGAACCAGAACAAGATCATCATCACCTGCGCGGTCACCGGCTCGATCCACACGCCGTCAATGTCGCCCTATCTGCCGGTGAGCGCGCAGGAGATCGCCGACGCCGCGATCGGGGCGGCCGAGGCCGGCGCGGCCATCGTCCATCTGCACGCGCGCAATCCCGAAGACGGCAGGCCCGACCAGTCGCCGGAGGCCTTCGCGCCCTTCCTCAAGGTGATCAAGCAGCGCTCGGACTGCGTCATAAACATCACCACCGGCGGCGCCGCGACGATGAGCGTCGAGGAGCGGGTCAGGCCGGCCGCGACCTTTGCGCCGGAAGTCGCCTCGCTGAACATGGGCTCGATGAATTTCGGCCTCTATCCGATGCTGGAGCGCTTCAAGACTTTCGAGCATGAGTGGGAACGGACCTATCTCGAAGGCTCGCGCGACCGCATCTTCCGCAACACCTTCGGCGACATCGAGCACATCCTGCGCACCTGCGCGGAAAACGGCACGCGTTTCGAGATCGAATGCTACGACATCGGCCACCTCTACACGCTCGCTCATTTCGTCGAGCGCGGCCTGGTCAAGGCGCCGTTCTTCGTCCAGAGCGTGTTCGGCATTCTGGGCGGCATCGGCACGCATAACGAGGATGTCGCGCATATGAAGCGCACCGCCGACCGCCTGTTCGGCCAAGACTATCGCTGGTCGGTGCTGGGCGCCGGGCGCAGCCAGTTGCCGATCGCCACGCAGGCCATCGCGCTGGGCGGCAATGTGCGTGTCGGGCTCGAGGACTCGCTGTGGATCGGCAAGGGCCAGCTGGCGAAATCCAACGCCGACCAGGTGCGCAGGGTGCGCCAGATCATCGAGGGGCTCGGCGCGTCGGTGGCGACCCCTGACGAAGCGCGGCAGATCCTTGAGCTCAAGGGCGGCGACAAGGTCTCTTTCTGAGGAAAACACGAATGAGCACGGTCAGCATATCGGGCGTCGAGAAGGCCTATGGCAAGGCGAAGGTCATCCATGGCGTGTCGGTGGACATCGCGTCGGGCGAATTCGTCATCCTCGTCGGCCCGTCCGGCTGCGGCAAGTCGACCCTGCTGAGGATGATCGCCGGACTGGAGGAGATCAGCGCCGGCGAGATCGCGCTCGACGGCAAGGTGATCAATGACGTCGCACCGAAATCGCGCGACATCGCCATGGTGTTCCAGAACTACGCGCTCTATCCGCACATGACGGTGCGCGACAACATGGCCTTCGCGCTGACGCTGAAGAAAGCCGACAGGCATGAGATCGACGAAAAGATCATGCGCGCCGCGACGATCCTGGGGCTGCAGGACCTGCTCGACCGCTATCCGCGCCAGCTTTCCGGCGGGCAGCGCCAGCGCGTCGCCATGGGCCGCGCCATTGTGCGCGACCCCAAGGTGTTCCTGTTCGACGAGCCGCTTTCCAACCTCGACGCCAAGCTGCGCGTCCAGATGCGCACCGAGATCAAGGCCCTGCACCAGCGCCTGGGAACCACCATCGTCTATGTCACCCATGACCAGGTCGAGGCCATGACCATGGCCGACAAGATCGTCGTCATGAATGGCGGCATCGTCGAACAGGTCGGCGCACCGCTCGACCTCTACGACCGGCCGGCCAATCTGTTCGTGGCCCAGTTCATCGGCTCGCCGTCGATGAATATCGTGCAGGGCCGCACCACGGCCGAGGGCTTCACAGCAAGTGACGGAACCGTGTTTCCATCGCCTCCCTTCAACAAGGGCGAAAGCGCGCTCGCCTGGGGCATCCGGCCCGAACATCTCAGGCTCTCCGACAGCGGCGTGCCGGCTGTGGTCGAAGTGGTCGAGCCGACCGGCGCGGAAACCCTGGTCATCGCCAGAGCAGGCGGCAACATGCTGAGCGCCCTGCTGCGCGAGCGTGTCCCAGTGATGCCGGGCCAACATGTCTTCCTGGCGCCGGACCTGGCGCAGTTGCATCTGTTCGACGCCAAGGGTCGCCGGATCACGTCCACGGTCCAGTAAGGCAGGCGTACGGACGGTCTATAGCTGGCCGATGATATGCCGCAGCATCCCGGCGGAGAAAACCCCGATCAGCACCGTTGGCAGCATGGACAACCGTGTCGCGGCGATCAGGGTGATGGCAAGCGCCAGAAGATCCGCAGGATGGCGCGAAACGAAGGCCGGCGCGATGACCGAGATCAGCACGCAGCCGGGAGCCGCCGCCATGACCGCCGTGGCGCGGACGCCGAGCCTGCGGTTGCGCAGCACCACATAGCCCCCGATGCGCGTCAGATAGGTGATTCCGGCCATCAGCACGATGGTCAGAAAGGTTGTCGCGTCGATCATGCATCACCTGCCATCAGCCAGGCAGCAGGCAGCCCCGACGCCGCGCCCGCCGCGACATACCAGGCGCCCGGGACGAACAGATGCACCAAGGCCGCGACGACGAGGCTGACCAGCCACGGCCGCGCTGCCGCCATGCCGGTCCACATGCCGCGCATCAGCACCAGGAAGACGGCCGGAAACGCCATATCGAAACCATAGGCCTCGACATTGCCCAGCACCGGCCCAAGCAAGGCGCCGAGCGTGGTGAAGCCGACCCAGGTTGCATAAACGGCGAGCGACGCGCCCATATAGTAGGGCAGGCTGAAGGCGGGGGCGGTGCTCGCCGCGGCGCGTTGCCTGGCATCCGCGAGGCCAAGCGCCCAGCTCTCGTCGCACAGGAAGAACAGCGCCGGAAGCGCCTTGCGCTGCGGCAGGTCGCGCAGGAACGGCGCAAGGGCCGCTCCCATCAGCAGATGGCGGCTGTTGACGAGGAAAGTGATGGCGACGATGAGCAGGACATGCGGCGGCGAGGTCCAGAGCTGGATCGCCGCGAATTCCGAGCCGCCGGCGAAATTCAACCCTGTCATCATCGACAGTTCGAGCGTGCCCAGCCCTTTCTGCGTCGCCTGCGCGCCCAGCACCAGCGCGTAGGGAACCGTGCCGAGCAGTACCGGCAGGGATGACGCCAAGCCACGCCGGAATTCGGATCCCGAACCATCGCCCGCCGCCTCGACAGCCTGTGAAGTGCTCATGCCCTGCCATCGCGGGCTCGCGGCCGCCGCCTTGGTTGCGTCTGGTATCGTGTGATGTTCGGCCGCAACCATAGCCATGTTGGGCCGCAATTTGGTGGCAAAGATCGTTGCCCCTCACGAAAACTTGGCATCTAATGCCAATATTAAAGGGTAAATTGGAATCAAGAGCCATGAAACTTGATGAGATAGACAAACGGATTCTTCGCGCGTTGCAGCGCGACGGGCGCATGGCCAACAACGATCTGGCCAGCGAAGTCGGCCTGTCGCCTTCGCCCTGCCTGAGGCGGGTCAAGCTTCTGGAGGAGGCCGGAATCATCGATCGTTACGTCGCCGTGCTCAACCCGGCCAGCATCGGCAAGGGCCTCACCTTCTTCACCCGGATCTGGCTGAAGACGCAGGACGAAGACACGATCGCGCATTTCGCGACCGAAGTGGCCAAGCTGCCGCAAGTGATGGAGTGCTACCTGATGCTCGGCGACTGCGACGCGATGGTGCGCGTGGTGGCGGCCGACATAAACGACTATCGCCGCTTCCAGTCCGAGCATCTGAGCCGGATCCGGGGTGTCCAGAACGTCAAGACCGACGTGCCGAGCTGGACGATCAAGCAGACATCAGAACTGCCGATCTGACGTTCGCGGACAGGGCGTCGGGCTTCCTGACCTTCGAGCACAAAATATCGAGGCTGATTGTAGGATCAGCCGGGCGGCCGCCGTCCTTGGGGGACAGGCGGCGCAAGCCACTGTGCACCGCCTCGAAAAGGGCGGGACAAAGACAAAAGCTTCGGAAGCGAAAGGACATGCAATGGCGATGGCCAAGAACACGATCTGCGTCTGGTATGACAAGGATGCCGAGGCAGCGGCCCGGTTTTACGCCGAGACGTTTCCCGACAGTGCCGTGGGAGCGGTGCACCGCGCACCCACCGACTATCCGTCCGGCAAGGTCGACGACGTCTTGATGGTCGAATTCACGGTTGCGGGCATTCCTTGCCTCGGCCTCAATGGCGGGCCGATGTTCAAGCACAGCGAGGCCTTCTCTTTCCTGATCACCACTGACGACCAGCAGGAGACCGATCGCTACTGGGACGCCATCGTCGGCAATGGCGGCCAGGAGAGTCAATGCGGCTGGTGCAAGGACCGCTGGGGTATCTCCTGGCAGATCACGCCGCGCGTGTTGACCGAGGCCATGGCCGCCGGCGGCGCCGAGGCGAAGCGCGCGTTTACCGCGATGATGGACATGCGCAAGATCGATGTCGCCGCGATCGAGGCGGCGAGGCGCGGTTGACGATCGGCCCGTCCGCCGTCGGGCGGGCCGCCAGATCAATCAGGTTACGCTTGTGGTAGACAATGCTGAAGCAGGGTTTCCAACGCCTGTTGCTCTTTGCCGGGATTTCGGGCGTAGCGCCTTGTTCCTCGATCAGCGCCGGATGCGGTCAGCGTCATAGGCTTACCGGCAAGGACGACGGTGTGTGGGTGAGCTGATCGAGAAGCTTGTCGGCGACCTGGCCGTCGTGCGCTTGCCCAGCGGTCAGGCCGAGCCGGATTGAAACGCGCGGTACGCCTCGTGACTTGTCGGGCAGCACCGGCTCGCGCCACTCGAAGTCGGTCAGGGCACATCGGCTCATGCGATGCTGAAACAGCATTTGGCGCACTATGGAAGCGGCCGGGCAGCTGTCGACCCAAGGCAGTCACTGCCATATCGTTTGATTTTTCCGGAAGGCAGCCATAAGCGAGGGACAGGGATTCGGAGAAAAGTTGAGCCTGGTGGAAGATTATCGTCCCGTCGCCCTTGTCACTGGTTCAACATCTGGAATTGGCGAATCCGTTGCCCGGAGGTTCGTGCAGGAAGGGTATAATGTTATCCTTCATTCTCGTAATTCCGAGGATAAGGGTCGGTCTCTTGCGGCCGAGCTTAAATCTGCCAGCTATATTCAAGCCGACTTAACCCGAGAAAGCGACCGCAGACGTCTCATACATGACGCTGTTGGCTTATGGGGGCGGCTGGACGTGCTGGTGAACAACGCCGGCCTGAGCGGTGTGATACCCCACACCGATCTGCGTGCGGCCACTTCGGAGATTTGGCACGAACTGTACGAAGTGAATGTGGTGGCGCCCTTTCACCTTATAGCTGAAGCTGAGACCGCGCTGCGCAACGCGGCGCGGCATGGACGAACGGCTTGTATCGTAAACATTAGCTCTCACGCCGGAGTTCGGCCAAAAGGGGCCTCAATTCCGTATGCAGCCACCAAGGCGGCGCTCAACCACGTGACACGGCTACTTGCATTGTCACTGGCGCCAGCCATCAGGGTAAATGCCGTCGCGCCTGGCCTTGTCGATACACCGCTGACATCCGACTGGACAGCGGCCCAGGAGTTATGGAGAACGCGCGCGCCGATGCGTCGGCCGGCCAGCCCGGAAGACATTGCGCAAGCTGTCATGATGCTCGTGCAATCGGATTATTTGACGGGCGAGATTTTGCTCTCCGATGGTGGGCTCAACCTCACGTGATCGAAACCGACAAGACTGAGCATCCTAGGAAAACTCG
>NZ_JBAZUD010000046.1:0-31560 GCF_041661565.1 Mesorhizobium sp. | reverse complement strand
CGTTCCCGATTGATCGTCAGGTTTTCCTTGTTCGGGAGGTGGCGGCGAAGCTGGAAACCCTGCATGGCGATACAGCGACCTCCTTCTGGAAGGCCAAGGCTTCGGAGCTTCTCGATCACATCGTCGGCACGGGCAGGGACAGGGCCTCGGCCGTGGACGAGGTTCGCCGCTTCTTTTTCGCGGTGCAGAACGAGATGCACATGCTGGCCGCTGAAGCCGGCTGAAAGGCTGTCTGAAGGTCGAGGTACGGCCCAACGCCCGCAAGATCCACGAGCCGATATCCCGTATCGGTTCGCATTCGACTCGCCATAATGGAATCACTGGTACGCCCAAGGGGAATCGAACCCCTGTTACCGCCGTGAAAGGGCGGTGTCCTAACCGCTAGACGATGGGCGCGCTCAGACGAAGCGGCTTATACTGGCGTTGGGCGCGACCGGCAACCCGTCTGGTGCCACCTTGGGCAACTTTTTTGCCCGGCCGTCAAATCGTGCATTCCGTTGGGATTTGGCGAGATCTGACGCCTCCGGCCGTTTGCGAGGCGAGGGCGGCAGGAGAGGGAGACTGCTCGAAGGGAACCTGACCGAAATCGAACGATCGTCAGGCCCGGTTCAACCGCCGCTGCTGCGCCGACGGCAGCGCCAGTTCCAGTCACGCTCCGGGCCGACATCGATGTGCACCGAATCTGTGTGGCAATAGGTGCCGACGCCGCCGCGGCCGGGCATGGTCCTGATATAGCTGGCCAGCTCCCATTTCGAAACGCCGGGCACCTGGATGTCGGCAGCGGCGCAATACATGTGCAGCGAATTCCTGGCGCCGTTGGCGCGGCGGTTGCGGGCCGGATCGCGATAGCCGGAGGTCACCGTCATCTTGCGGCCGTAGTGGCCTTCGATCGTCTTCAACACGCGCACCAGCGATGGTTTCAGGCAGGCCACGTCGACGGTTTCGTTCTGCTTGAGCAATCCGTTTGGCGCCAGGCGGGCCATGCCGGCAGCCGACGCGAGCTGATAGGAGCCGCCGGCAGAACCCTCGTCCTCGTTGAGGTCGACGTCGCTTTCGTCGTCGAGGCCGGACTTGCGCTTGATCTCGAAAAGCGCGGTCTGGCGCACGCCAGGCAGGGCGTTGTCGGAGAAATTGTGATCACCGCCGAGCGAGGCCAGTTGAACCGGCTTTGCCGCCGAATCGGCCGATGCCAGCGTGATGATCGGCTTTGGCTCGGGCGGCGCCGGCCTGGCCGATACCGCGATGGTCTGCTCCGCCGACCTGGCGTTGATGGCTTGCGCGGGCGCCGCGGAGGCGGGCTTGGCGCCGAAGAAGGAGGCCAGAAACGACTTCTTGGCCGGTTCGGCCGGCGGCGTCTCGCCAGCCGTCACATAAACCGGATTGTCCATCGCCGGCGCGGCTGCCGCGCGCGGTGTCGTGACGCTGGCGTCGGCGGCAGCGATCTGTTCGGCGACAGCGTCGGTCTGCGCTGCTGTCTGCGCCGGCGGCTGCAGGGACTGTGGCGTGTTGCCGACGATGGTTTCGGCGCCCTCCGGGACCGTCACCGGAAAAGCCGCCTGCGGATTGGCCTTTGGTACATAAGCGACAGTCTCGGGGAGTGCGGTATCGGTCGCCGTCATCACCGTGGTTTGCGCGGTGACGGCTTGGGACGAATCAGCGACGCTGACCGTTCTGGCGCCAGATGCGCCGCCCATGTCCGATGCAGTGGCATTGTAGGCGGGCATTCCGACCGACATGGTCGGGTCGCCAGCCGAGGTGCAGGAGGCCAGGAGCAGGGAGCAGAATGCTGCCGCCAAGACGCGGCGTTCTCCCTTCGCGAGGCTCCAACCTGCTGAATTCAAGTTCAAATTCCCCCTCGATGCCCGGCCGGTACAGCCTTGGCAGCCCTTGATGTGCGGCTGTCCAAGGCGACTTGTCTCCGAACCGGAAACGAGACCTGTGTCAATTCCGCAAGCCTGGAAGTATTTTAGCGCTGATTCCCGAATTAGGGCCGCAGGATGGTTGACGACACCATTTCGCCCGCTTTGGCGGGATCGTCAACTCACCAGACATTACACTCCGTTACACGCGGACTTTGACATAGGTGCCGGGGGCGTCGCCCAGGGTCTTCATGTGTTTTCCGGGTTTGCGGGCAGGCACGCGAGCGTTGTCCCTGGCCTCTATCCAGCTTTGCCAGTGCGGCCACCACGAGCCGGGATGGATGAACGCGCGGGCAATCCACTGTTCGAAGTCGCCTGCCGGCGTGTCGCCGGTCCAGTACTGATATTTGTTCGACGCGGGCGGATTGACGACCCCGGCTATATGGCCGGATCCGGCCACCACATACTCCACCTTGCCGCCGAAATACCTGGAGCCGAGGAATACCGACAGTGCCGGCGCGATATGATCCTCCTTGGCGGCCAGATTGTAGATCGGGATGGTGATGTCACCGAGGGAGACGGTGCGTCCCGCCAGTTTCATCGTTCCCCGCGAGAGGTTGTTCTCAAGATAGCAGTTGCGCAGGTAGAACGAGTGATTGGCGGCCGCCATGCGGGTCGAATCTGCGTTCCAGTAGAGGAGGTCGAAGGGCAGGGGATCCTTGCCGCGCATGTAATTGTTGACGACATAGGGCCAGATCAGGTCACCCGAGCGCAGCATGTTGAATGCGGTCGCCATCTTGGTGCCGTCGAGATAGCCCTTGTCGTTCATGGCCCGCTCGACGGCCGCGACCTGCTCTTCATCGACGAATACCTTGAGGTCGCCGGCATGCGCGAAGTCGACCTGCGTCGTGAAAAAGGTGGCGGACTTGATGCGGTCATCGCCCTCTTGCGCCATCAGGGCCAGCGCCGCCGCCAGCAGCGTGCCGCCGACGCAGTAGCCGATGGCGTTGACGTCGCGTTCGCCGGTGGCCTTCTCGATCGTGTCGAGGCCGTATTGGAGGCCTTCCCTTATGTAGGCCTCCCAGTTCTTGTTGCCGTGCCGCTCGTCCGGGTTGATCCAGGAGATGACGAAAACCGTGTGTCCCTGTTCAATCGCCCAGCGGATGAAGGATTTCTGCGGGTTGAGATCGAGGATGTAGAACTTGTTGATCCATGGCGGGCAGATCAAAAGCGGCCGCTTGAGCACCGTCTCGGTCGCTGGATTGTACTGGATGATCTCCGCGACGTCGCTTCGGCCGACCACCTTGCCGGGCGTGGTGGCGATGTTCTTGCCGATCTCGAACGGCGAATAGTCGGCCTGACGCAGTTTCAGGTCGCCCTTGCCGGCGGCGATGTCCTCGGCCAGCATCCTCATGCCGCGCACCAGGTTCTCGCCATTCGAGGCCACGGTCTCGCGGAACAGTTCCGGATTGGTCAGGATGAAATTCGAGGGCGAGATGGCGTTGGAGACCTGCTTGACGTAGAAGCCGGCCTTGTGGCGGGTGTGCTCGTCAAGACCTTCGGCGTGTTCGACCAGATCGGCCGCCCAGCGCGAGGTGACGAGATAGGCCTGCTTGAGAAAATCGAAGAAGGCGTTGCGGCCCCATTCAGGGTCGAGAAAGCGCTTGTCGCCGCGCTCGGGCTTGACCGCGTCTTCGGTGTCTTCCGACGGGTGGCTGGCGCGCTGGATGGCGTTGGCCCAGACGGTCATGTAGCCCGAGAACAGGCGCGTCTGCGCTTCCAGCGCGCGCTGCGGGTCGGACAGCCAGTATTCGCTGAGCTTGGAGAAGGTCTTGACCATGTCGACAACCGGCTCCGCCACGCTGTCGCGAACGTCGCCTTTCTCGCGCGGTTCGGCCCAGGCGGAAGCGGCCTTGCCGGCCTGCTCGATCATGCGCGCCATGTTCAGGGCGAAACGTTCCGGGTCCTTCACCAGATATTGCTCGACGGTCGAAGGCTCGTCATCTTCCGCTTTGCCCGAATCGGGTGTTTTGGACATGGTTCGCGGGGTTCCTCCCGGGGCGTTTTCTTGACATATTAACATGGGACGTCCGACCGGGTCCAATCCCGCTCTACCTCGGCTGCCAAGGAAACAATATGACGATTAATATTGGCGAGACTGTTTTTTCCGGCGCCGGTCGTTTTTGCCGCATCGGCGCGGCGATGATGCTGCTTGGCGTCGCCGGGTGCTCCAGCACCAGCAGCGGGCCGACGCCCGTGGCCGTCAATGCCGGACCGAAAGATACCGGCACCTTCCCGAACCTGAACATCAAGCCTCAGGTGGCAGCGCCGCAGTTCACCGAGGAGGAGAAGAACGCCAAGCTCGCCCAGTTGAAGGCCGACAGCAACGCGCAGGCCGCAAAGGGCGGTGGTCCCAAGGTGGCCAACCAGGCGGCGCTCAAGGATCTCGCCAAGAAGCACGGCGATGAAACGCTGAAGCAGATCGAAGGCAAATGCGACCCCGCCCTCGACCCTACCTGCAAATAAGTATATAGCGCGCGCCCAATGCCCCGGATGTCCGGGGCCCTTCGATGTCTGGAACCGAAATGGAAGAATTTCACAAGGTCCGCCGGCTTCCCCCCTACGTTTTCGAGCAGGTCAACAGGCTCAAGGCCAGCGCCCGCTCGCGCGGCGCCGACATCATCGACCTCGGCATGGGCAATCCGGACCTGCCGACGCCGAAGGCCATTGTCGACAAACTGTGCGAGGTCGTGCGCGACCCGCGCACCCACCGCTATTCCTCGTCGCGCGGCATTCCGGGCCTGCGCCGCGCCCAAGCCAGTTATTATGCCCGCCGCTTCGGCGTGAAGCTCAATCCGGACACGCAAGTGGTGGCGACGCTGGGTTCGAAAGAGGGCTTCGCCAACATGGCGCAGGCCATTACCGCGCCGGGCGACGTGATCCTGTGCCCCAACCCGACCTATCCGATCCACGCCTTCGGCTTCATCATGTCGGGCGGCGTCATCCGCTCGCTGCAGGTGGAGCCGGACGACGGCTTCATCCCGGCGCTCGAGCGCGGTGTCCGCCACTCTATCCCGAAGCCCTTGGCGCTGATCCTCAATTATCCGTCCAACCCGACGGCGCTGGTCGCCTCGCTCGATTTCTACAAGGACGTGGTCGCCTTCGCCAAGAAGAACGACATCATCATCCTGTCCGACCTTGCCTATTCGGAGATCTATTTCGACGGCAATCCGCCGCCCTCGGTTTTGCAGGTGCCCGGCGCCATCGATGTCTGCGTCGAGTTCACCTCGATGTCGAAGACCTTCTCGATGCCCGGCTGGCGCATGGGATTCGCCGTCGGCAACGAGCGGCTGATCTCGGCGCTTACCAGGGTGAAATCCTATCTCGATTACGGCGCCTTCACGCCCATCCAGGTGGCCGCTGCCCATGCGCTCAATGGCGATGGCGCCGACATCGCCGAGGTCCGCGACGTCTACCACAGGCGCCGCGACGTGATGGTCGATGCCTTCGGTCGCGCCGGGTGGACCATTCCGGCCCCCGCGGCATCGATGTTCGCCTGGGCGCCGATCCCCGAACCTTTCCGGCATCTCGGCTCGCTGGAATTCTCCAAGCTGCTCATCGAACACGCCGATGTCGCGGTGGCGCCCGGCGTTGGCTTCGGCGAACATGGCGACGATTATGTGCGTCTGGCGCTGGTCGAGAACGAGCATCGGATCCGGCAGGCGGCGCGCAACATCAAGCGCTTCCTGTCGAGCACCGCCAAGCAACCCAACAATGTGGTTCCGCTGTCCGCCCACCGGTAGGTTTGCCGGCAGCGATTTCGTTAGATTTTTGAGGGGTCATCGCCGTCCATGGCTGAAGCATTGCGTGTTGGAATTGCCGGTCTGGGAACCGTCGGCGCGTCGGTTGCGCGCGTGCTGCGCGACAAGGCGACGGAACTGACCCGTCAATGCGGCCGCGACATCATCGTCACGGCGGTTTCGGCACGTGACCGGAAACGCGACCGCGGTGTCGATCTTGGAGCCGCGACATGGTTCGACGACCCGGTCAAATTGGCGCAGACCGCCGATATCGACCTGTTCGTCGAACTGATCGGCGGCGACGAAGGCCCGGCGCGGTCGTCGGTGAAGGCCGCGCTGGAGGCCGGCCGCCATGTCGTCACCGCCAACAAGGCGCTGCTGGCCAAGCACGGCGTGGCACTTGCAGAAATCGCCGAGAAGAAGGGCGTGCTGCTGAATTACGAAGCGGCGGTGGCCGGCGGCATCCCGGTCATCAAGACGATGCGCGAGGCGATGGCCGGGAACTCCGTCACCCGCGTGTTCGGCATCCTCAACGGTACCTGCAACTATATCCTGACCCGCATGGAGGCCGAGGGCATCTCGTTCGATGCCTGCCTGGAGGACGCGCAGCGCCTGGGCTATGCCGAGGCCGATCCGACCTTCGACATCGAGGGCCACGACACGGCGCACAAGCTGTCGATCCTGACCAGCCTG
This sequence comes from Mesorhizobium sp., assembly GCF_041661565.1. Lineage (GTDB taxonomy): Bacteria > Pseudomonadota > Alphaproteobacteria > Rhizobiales > Rhizobiaceae > Mesorhizobium. The sequence goes on along the minus strand of NZ_JBAZUD010000046.1, from coordinate 25,208 downwards.
GCGTTCGGCACCCGGATCGCCGCCAACGACATCTACATGGAAGGCATTTCCAACATCACCCAGGCCGACATCCGTGCGGCGGGCGATCTCGGCTATCGGATCAAGCTGCTCGGCGTCGCGCAACGCACCGAAAGCGGCATCGAGCAGCGGGTGCATCCGACCATGGTGCCGACCGCCTCGGTCATCGCGCAGGTGCATGGCGTCACCAACGCGGTGGCGATCGAAACCGACATCCTCGGCGAACTGCTGCTCTCGGGTCCCGGGGCAGGCGGCAACGCCACCGCCTCGGCCGTCATCGGCGACATCGCCGACATCGCCAAGAGCCGGCCAGGCTTCCAGCACGGCCCGGTCTTCGGCCGCCCGGCGAAGGAGCTGAAACCCTACAAGAAGGCGCAGATGCGCAGCCATGCCGGCGGCTATTTCATCCGCCTGACGGTGCACGACCGCATCGGCGTCTTCGCGGCAATCGCCAAGCGCATGGCCGACAATGATATTTCGCTGGAATCGATCGTCCAGCACGCGGTCAGCGGTGAGGCTGCCGCGCAGAAGACGGTGATCCTGGTCACCCACGAAACGACCGAGGCCGCCGTGCGCAAGGCCGTCGACGGCATCACCAAGGACGGCCACCTGACCGACAAGCCGCAGGTCATCCGCATCGAGCGGGCAGGGTAGTTCCGGGTCGCCGCTAACCGTCAGACCAGCCGGCGGCCATGCAGTGGATCGCCATCGTCGACCGGAACGAATCCGCGTCGCCGCCGTTCTGTTGGTCAGCAACCAAAGGAACCAGTTCATGGCCGATACCACCAAGTCCGACGTCCCGCAGATCGACGATATCCAAAAGACGCTGGAGAAGCAGATCGCCGAGCTCCGCAGGGAGATCACCAAGATCAACAAGAGCATCGCCGCCCGTGGCGCCGACCTTGTCGACAATGCCAGTGAGCAGGCCTCCGACTTGTACGACACAGCCGCTGCCCGCGCGTCGCGCACAGCGCAGCAGCTTCGCACCCAGGCACAGGCCGTTTCGGACGTCGCCCGCGAAAACCCTGGCACCACGACCGCCCTGGTCGGCGTGATCGGCCTCCTCGGCTTTCTGGCCGGTCTCGCCATTGGCCAAGCAACCAGTGACACGACTCGTCGCTGGTATTAATTGAGATAGGGGGCAGCCGACTGGCCACCCCGCTCCGACTTTTTTAGATAATCTTTTTCCAGGAGGGCACTATGGCTTCATCCGTGCTGATCAGTATCCTGATCACATTCCTTGTCATCATTCTCGTTTTGTATCTGGTTCAGAGACTTCCGCTCGACGCCAAGATGAGACAGATCGTCCAGATCATCGTCATCATCATCGGTATCATCTCGCTGCTCAAATACCTCGCGGTCTTCTAGCCGCGAACGGCGTCGTTTTCCGCTCTTTACGCCGGTCCGGCTGTTCGCAGCCGGGCCGGCGTTCTTGTTTAATGACGGTCAACCGCCGGTGACCTCGCTTGCCGGCGGCCGGGATGCTTGCGAAGCCACATTGCAACCGCTAGCCATTCGGCTGCGCCTTGATACGGGCCACGCAAGGATTCGCCAATGAAGCCGTTCGACTGGCACGCTGCCCCGATTTCGCGGGCGACCGTCATTACCCGGTCCTACCGCAACACCCAGAATGTGCGCCGCTTCTTCCGCGCGGAATGTGGCGACAGTTTCAGGTTCGACCGGCCGTTCATGGCCTGGCTCAAGGACGGCGCGGCCAAGACCATGGGCGATGCCGCAGACGAATGGCTTCGACGGCAGGTCGAAAAGCGGAAAGCGTAGTTGTCTTTGAAATCTCCCATGACGGTGTCACCGCCAACTGCTCGGATGTGCCCCGATCTGGCCTTTCCCGAGGCCGCACCCGGCTGGCAAACCGCATGACCGGCGACCGGCGCTTCTTTCTCGATGTCAGGCAGTCGGCCACCGGTGTGTCATGGCATCACCGGCTGACCGAACGCCAGGACATGATCGCGCTCGCCATCGCGCAGGGACACGGCGTCCCCGACATCGTCGCGCGCGTGCTTGCTGGACGTGGCGTCACAGCTGAGGAGACCGAGCGGTTTCTCGACCCGACGATCCGCGACTTATTGCCGAACCCGGCCTCGTTGACCGACATGGACAGGGCCGCGGCCCGTATTGCCTCCGCCGTGGTGGCCAGGGAAAAGGTGGCGATCTTCGGCGATTATGATGTCGACGGCGCCGCCTCGTCGGCCTTGCTAAAGCGGTTCCTCGCGCATTTTTCGGTGCCGTCGGAAATCTACATTCCGGACCGTATCTTCGAGGGCTATGGTCCCAATCCCGATGCCATGCGCGACCTGATTTCACGCGGCGCAACCTTGATCGTCACTGTCGATTGCGGCACCAACAGCGCTGCTTCCATCGATGCCGCCAATACGGCCGGCGCCGACGTCGTCGTGCTCGATCACCATCAGGTCGGTGGTCCCCTCCCGGCGGCGATTGCCGTCGTCAATCCCAACCGCGACGATGATCTTTCCGGGCAGGGCCATCTGTGCGCCGCGGGCGTGGTCTTCCTTGCCCTTGTTCAAACCGCAAGGGTGCTGCGCGGCATGCTGGCCGATGCCGCGCCGCCCGATCTGCTTTCGCTGCTGGATCTGGTGGCGCTTGCCACCATCTGTGATGTTGTGCCGCTCACCGGCGTCAACCGGGCCTTCGTGGTCAAGGGGCTGCAGATGGCGCGCCAGCAGAAGAACGAAGGCTTGGCGGCGCTCGCGCGTGTCTCGCGCATCGGCGAGCCGATCAGCGCCTTCCATCTGGCCTATCTGATCGGCCCGCGCATCAATGCCGGCGGGCGCATCGGCGACGCCGCACTCGGCAGCCGGCTGCTTGCCACCGACGACCCTGTCGAGGCGCGCACCATCGCCGAGACGCTCGATCGGCTGAACCAGGAACGACAGGTCATGGAGCAGGAGATGCTGGCGGCGGCGCGCGCCGAGGCCGATGCCGAGCTTGCCGGCGGCAACGGCCCGGCCATTGTCGTCACCGCCAGCAACAGCTGGCATCCGGGTATCGTCGGCCTGCTCGCCTCGCGACTGAAGGATCACGCAAGGCGGCCGGCCTTTGCCATCGCCTTCAATGCCAATGGCATGGGAACCGGCTCGGGGCGTTCGGTTTCGGGTTTCGATCTCGGCCGGCTGGTGCGCGAGGCCGCCAATGCCGGGTTGATCGTCAAGGGTGGCGGGCATGGCATGGCCGCCGGCATCACGGTCGAGCGCGCGAGGCTCGGTGAACTGCGCGCCTTTTTCGAGGAGCGGGCAGCGGCCGACGTGTTCCGGCTGCAAGGCGAGGAAAGCTTGGCAGTCGACGGCGCTCTGGCAGCGGAGGGCGCCACGCTAGGCTTGCTCGACGCGCTGGAGAAGGCAGGGCCCTTCGGCGCCGGGCATCCCCCGCCAGTGTTCGTGCTGCCGCGCCACCGCCTGGCCGATGCGCGGCCTGTCGGCACCAACCACATTCGAGCCGAACTGCAGTCGGACAGCGGCGGCCGCATCCAGGCGATTGCGTTTCGCGCCATCGACACCGTCTTGGGCGAATTCCTGTTCAAGAACCGGGGCAAGACGGTGCATGTCGCCGGCTCGCTCTCGGGAAATCACTGGAACGGCAACCGCACGGTGCAGTTTCGCATCATCGACGCGGCGCTGGCCTGAGGCTCGCTCAGGCGAGGACGGTCTGAAGGCGGGTCAGTTCACCGATTTGCGCCATCGTTGCCTGATAGCCGATGCTGATGGCCTCGTCGGCGCGGTGGAATTCAGTCAGGCCGATATGGCTGAGTTTCGGCTGCAGCGACATGTCGGGAGGATCGCCCGCCAGCCTGGCGCGCGAAATGCGATCCTGGATGATATTGAAGGCCTCGACCATGACGCCGGTGATGCCCAGGCGAGTCTCGCGGGACTGGCGTTGCGGATCGAACTGGCCGGGCCTTGGCGCATCCTTTTCGATGACCAACTCGCCGGCGCCGTGCTTGATGACGGCGGCACGGCCGAACAAATCATAATGAAGGTTGACCGCGACGACGAGCGGTTGCTCATAGGCGCGGCAGACCGACACCGGCACCGGGTTGACCAGGGCACCGTCGACCAGCACGCGGCCGTTGCAGTTCACCGGCTCGAACACACCAGGTAGCGCATAGGACGCGCGCATGGCCGTGATCAGCGAGCCGCTCGATAGCCAGATCTCGTGGCCGGTGCGTATCTCCGACGCGACGCAGACGAACGGTTTGGGCAGGTCCTCGAAGCGGACGCCGGCCACATGCTCTCGCAGGCGGGCATCCAGCTTCATGCCTCCAAAAAGCCCGTTGCCGCGGAGGTTGAGATCGAGCAAGCCAAAGATGCGCCGCCTGCTCAGGCCGCGGGCGAACTCTTCCAACTCATCCAGTTTGCCGGCGAGGTAACAGCCGCCGACCAGCGCCCCGATCGAGGTCCCGGCGATCATCGAGACTTCGATGCCTGCCTCGTCGAGCGCGCGCAGCACGCCGATATGCGCCCAGCCGCGGGCGCAGCCGCCGCCCAGGGCAAGCGAAATGCCGGTTTTACCCGGCGTCCTGGCCTCGGATGCGCCGCCGGTCGAGGACAGACCGTTGGCCTCTCGTACGTCCGGCCTGTTACGCAATGACGCCCACTCGAGCACCACGATCTCCCTTGTCCGACGGCCAATATAAAGACGCGCCGTATCGAAATGATGAATATATGTGGTTTGTATGAGGCGGAAGGTTCAAGCGGTTGGCTTCCGATAGGTGGCTTCCGCGTCGAACAATGACTCGCTGCCGTCGTCGACGAGCGTCCCCTTGCCGTCGACCAGCGCCACCGTCCGATAAAAGCATGAACGCCGGCCAGTATGGCAGGTTGCGTCGTGGCCCGAGACCTTGACACGCAGCCACAAGGCATCCTGGTCGCAATCGGTCCGCATCTCGACGACATGCTGGAAATTGCCCGAGGTTTCGCCCTTCTTCCAAAGCGCGTTGCGCGAGCGCGACCAATAGTGGGCGATGCCGGTTTCCAGCGTCAGCGCCAGCGCCTGTGCATTCATGTGCGCGACCATCAACAGCATGCCGTCCTCGGCATCGGTGACGACGACCGTGACGAGGCCGGCGGTATCAAAGCGCGGCGACAGGACGGTGCCTTCCTCAAGCGCTTTCTTGTCTGTTGGGGCTTTTGGAAATTCCAGTGCCGACATCGCCGGTCCTTAGCTCTTGGTGACCGGCGAGGGCCGTTCAGACCCCGCCGCCGCGCACCATGGTGACGAAACGAACCTGCTCTTCCGGCGTGTCCTTGAAGACGCCGGTGAAAGTCGAGGTCAGCGTGGTTGAACCCTGCTTGCGGATGCCGCGCATGGCCATGCACATATGTTCGGCCTCGATCATCACAGCGACTCCGCGGGGATTGAGGACATCCTGGATCACGCCGGCGATCTGCGCCGTCAGTGCCTCCTGCGTCTGCAGGCGATGGGCGAAGATATCGACGACGCGCGCGATCTTCGACAGGCCGACAACCTTGCCGTCCGGCAGATAGCCGACATGCGCCTTGCCGATGATCGGCACCATGTGATGTTCGCAATGCGAGTGGAACTGGATATCCTTGACGATCACCAGGTCGTCATAGCCGGCGACCTCCTCGAAGGTGCGGCCAAGCTCGTCGGCCGGGGACATGTCATAGCCGCCGAACATTTCGCGATAGGCCTTGGCCACCCGTTTCGGCGTGTCGATCAACCCTTCGCGATCCGGATTGTCGCCGGTCCAGCGCAGCAGCGTGCGCACGGCGGCCTCGACCTCGGCCTCGCTGGGCCGGTCGGTGGCCGGCTGGTCCCTATAGGCTGCCTGGGGCATGAGCTTCTTGATCACGGCATCCATGAAAAGGCGTCTCCCGCGGTTCCTCCGCCGGGAAGGAACAAGTTGAACGACCACGGGCTTTCGCGTCGGAAACCTGCCCTGTTTCCAGCCCGCAAGCGGCGTGAACTTTCCGGCAAGGACGCTGCTTTCGTTGCCTTGTCGATCCCGGATCGCCAGCATTATATAAGGTGACGGCAAGCGAAAGGAAGACACTGCAGCGGCAATCGCTGTTCGCTTGGCGGCGACGGATTGGAAAAGCATGATCAACGATGTCTACAATGCGAAAATTCTCGGCTTTGCCGGAAACATCGCGCGCGTCGGACGGCTCGATCATCCCGACGCAACGGCAAAGGCTCATTCCAAGCTCTGTGGCTCGACCGTCACGGTCGACCTCATGATGGAGGATGGCGTGGTCACCGACTTCGCCCATGACGTGAAGGCGTGCGCACTTGGCCAGGCCTCATCCTCGATCATGGCCCAGCACGTCGTTGGCGCCAGCGCGGAAGAACTGCGCGCGGTGCGCGACACCATGCTGAAGATGCTGAAGGAAAATGGCGAGCCGCCCCAAGGCCGCTTCGCCGACCTGAAGTATCTGGAGCCGGTGCGCGACTACAAGGCGCGCCATGCTTCGACCATGCTGACTTTCGACGCCGTGGTCGACGCCATTGGCCAGATCGAGAAAAAGCGCGCCGAACAGGCGGCGTAAGGTCGCTCACCGACCCGAAGGGACAGGTTTGTTCCTGGCGAATTCGCTCCGTATCCAGTCGGCGAAGGCCGCGGCCGGTTCCGACAGAGCCTTCAAGTTCCTGGCGACCAGCCAATAGGCACCCGACGCGACCTCGATGTCGAAAGGCTTGATCAACGCGCCGGACTCGATTTCGTCGCCTATCTGCGAGAGATCGCCCAGTGCCACGCCATGTCCAAGCAAGGCGGCCTGCCTGGAAAGCGAGGCATCCGCCAGCATCGGGCCGCGCGCGGGTGCGGCATCGGCGGGCACACCCGCCGCCTCGAACCAGCGCGCCCAGCCCTGACGGTTTTCCTCGTGCAGTAGGGTGTAATGGACAAGGTCCGCCGGCTTTCCCAGGGCAGGCCCCGATGCCAGCAGCGCTGGCGACATGACCGGTGAGTCGATGGTCGGGGCAAGCCGCTCGGCCTGGCTGCGGGGCCAGGAGGTAGCGTTCGCGCTGAAGCGCAGCGCAAGCTCCGGCTGATCGGCGCGGAACTCGATCAATCTCGGATCGACTTCCAGGGAGACGTCGATATCGGGCCGCAATTCACGAAACCGGTTGAGCCTGGGGACCAGCCACACGGAAGCAAGCGACGGCTCGACACTGACACGAACCACGGAATGCGCGGGAGCGGCGACCAAGTCCGACAGCAGCCTGTCGATGTCGTCGAAGCTCCTGACCAATTGGGCAAGCAGCCGGCGGCCCGCGTCCGTCAGCTCGACGCGGCGATGGTGACGTTCGAACAAGGGCTGGCGCAGAAAGGTTTCGAGCTCGCGGATCTGGCGGCTGACCGCCGCCTGCGAGACGAAAAGCTCTTCGGCGGCCCGGCTGAAGCTGAGATGCCGGCCCGCGACCTCAAAACTCCTCAATGCCGTCAACGGCAGGCGTCCGCGCTTCATTTCGCATAACCCAGGATTATCCGAAGAGGAAATTATACTCGTTTGAAGCCTAAGGCCAGTGGCGGTCTAATCGGATCAAAGGAGACCGACCATGATCCAGTTCCTGAGCATCCTTGGCGATGTGATGCGGGTCGCCACGTTTCAATGGCATGACGACAGACACTATGCAAAGCGCCGCGAAAAACCGGCTGGCCCTGGCCGCTGGGCGCCGTCGGCTGGCGGGGAGCCGTTTCGCCGCGCGCGCCCGTGACGGAGGCCACGCAGGGGAGGGATTGCGTTCTCCATGGGAAGGCCACATCTATCGCGCTGGAACGCGATACGGAGACTATGGTGGACGACCCGCATGGGCATGCCCACACCGCCAGGCCGCCGGGACGCAGCCGCAACTGGCCGGGCCCATGGCGCAAGACACCCGGCCGGCTGGCCGGCACCTCGCTTGTGCGCCTCTATCAACTGACGCTGTCCGGCTTTGTCGGGAATTCCTGCCGCCATTTGCCGACCTGCTCAGAATACGCACATGAGGCGATCGCCCGTCACGGCTTGTGGGCCGGCGGCTGGATGGGACTTTTCCGCGTGCTGCGCTGCGGGCCCTTCGGCACCCACGGCATCGATCTGGTGCCCGAAGTGCTGGCCGATCACTATGTCTGGTTCATGCCGTGGCGATATTGGCGGATCGGTCGCAAGCGCGTCGAAACCGAGGCCTGACGGCGCCATTCACGCCCCGTACGGCAGTGCGCGTTCACCATCCGGTAGGGTTAATCCAAACCTTCATAAAGACTGCGCATTTGAAACAAATTCGAGACAAAGGACCCCGCTAAGCCGCTCGCGAACACCCTTCTGGAGCGAGCTTCAATGCGCAACATCGACCGTCTTCCCTTCATACTTGCCGGCATCCTGTTCCTGCTTGCCTGGCTGCTGGGGTTCCCGATGCGCGCGCAGTCGGCGCCGATCGGGGATGTGCATTGCACATTGATCGCCGATGCGGCAAGCGGCAGGACGCTCTATCAGGACGGCGCCTGCGACCAGCGGTTCAGCCCGGCCTCGACGTTCAAGGTGCCGCTTTCGCTGATCGGTTACGATGCCGGGATTCTGAGCGACGAGCACACGCCGACCTGGGACTACAGGCCGGAATTCAACGCCATGAAACGCGATCAGAAGGCCGTCGATCCGGTGATATGGGAGCGGGATTCGATTATCTGGTTCTCCCGCGAGATCACGCGACAGCTCGGCGCTGAAAAGTTTGCCGACTATGTCTCGAAACTCGACTACGGCAACAAGGATGTTTCAGGCAATCCCGGCAAGGATGATGGGCTGACCCATTCCTGGGTGAACTCCTCGCTCAAGATCACGCCGGTCGAGCAGGTCGATTTCCTGCGCAAGCTGCTGGCCCGCAAGCTGCCGGTGTCGGCCAAGGCGTATGACATGACAACAGCCATCATCCCGACGTTCCAGGCCGGAGGCTGGACGGTGCAAGGCAAGACCGGCAGCACAAGGCTGGCCAATGATGACGGCAAGAGCAGGGACAAGCGTTCGCTCGGCTGGTTTGTCGGCTGGGCGAACAAGGATGGCCGGCAGATTGTCTTCGCCCGCCTGGTCGTCGATGCCACCCGCACCGATGTGCCCAAGGGGCTCAAGACCCGGGCGGCGTTCCTGAAAGACCTGCCGCTGCTGGTGAAATAATCCGGCCAGGGGCTTCGGCAGGTCTGATGATGTGACGCAGGTCTGCTCGTTCGCAAGCCCTGCGCGGCAGGCCGCGACATCTCCGGCAACATTTCCTGACGGCCTGGCCAATCAGCGCTCTTTACCTGGCCCGACAGTGGCTCTAAAAACCGCCCGCTGCCGTTTGCCCACGTATCTGGCGCATCCGGCTCTCACCGATGCATGTCATAATCCAGACCAGTCATACAGTTTTGAGTGACATGCATTTCAACCACCCGCGTTCGTTTGCGGGACTGGATAGGAGATCCATATGCTGAATTCCGTTTCCCTGACATTTCCCGATGGCTCTGTCCGCGACTACGACGCGGCGATGACCGGTGCAGGTCTTGCCGAATCGATCTCGAAGTCGCTGGCCAAGAAGGCCGTGGCCTACGCCATTGACGGCACCGTGCGAGACCTCTCCGATCCGCTCGGCAAATCGGGCAAGGTCGAGATCGTCACCCGTGACGATCCGCGCGCGCTCGAACTCATCCGTCACGACACCGCGCATGTGCTGGCGGAAGCCGTGCAGGAGATATGGCCGGGGACGCAGGTGACCATAGGGCCGGTGATCGAGAACGGCTTCTACTATGATTTCGCTCGCAACGAGCCGTTCACGCCCGATGACTTTCCGGCGATCGAGAAGAAGATGCGCGAGATCATCGCGCGCAACAAGCCGTTCACCAAGGAGGTCTGGTCGCGCGACCGGGCGAAAAAGGTGTTCGCCGACAAGGGTGAGCGTTACAAGCTCGAACTGATCGACGCCATTCCCGAGGACCAGGATCTCAAGATCTACGCGCAGGGCGACTGGTTCGATCTCTGCCGTGGCCCGCACATGGCCTCGACCGGCCAGATCGGCAACGCCTTCAAACTTATGAAGGTGGCGGGCGCCTATTGGCGCGGCGACTCGAACAACCCGATGCTGACGCGCATCTACGGCACGGCCTGGGCTGACCAGGCCCAACTCGACGCCTACCAGACGATGCTGGAGGAAGCCGAGAAACGCGACCACCGAAAACTCGGCCGCGAGATGGACCTGTTCCATTTCCAGGAAGAGGGGCCGGGCGTCGTCTTCTGGCACGCCAAGGGCTGGAAGATGTTCCAGAACCTGGTCAACTACATGCGCCGCCGCCTCGACGAGCAGGGCTACCAGGAGGTCAACGCGCCCCAGGTGCTCGACAAGAGCCTGTGGGAGACGTCGGGCCACTGGGGTTGGTATCGCGACGCCATGTTCAAGGTGACGGTCGCCGGTGACGATACCGACGATGACCGCGTCTTCGCGCTGAAGCCGATGAACTGCCCTGGCCATGTGCAGATATTCAAGCACGGGTTGAAATCCTATCGCGATCTGCCGGTGAAACTCGCCGAGTTCGGCAATGTGCATCGCTACGAGCCATCCGGCGCGCTGCATGGGCTGATGCGCGTGCGCGGTTTCACTCAGGACGATGCGCATATCTTCTGCACCGAGGAGCAACTGGCGTCGGAGTGCCTGCGCATCAATGATCTGATCCTGTCGACCTATGCCGATTTCGGTTTCGACGAAATCAGCGTCAAGCTCTCGACGCGGCCCGACAAGCGCGTCGGCACCGACGAGGCCTGGGATCATGCCGAGGCGATCATGGGCGATGTCCTGGAGACGATCAGGGCCCAGTCGGGCAATCGCATCAAGACATCGATCAATCCGCGCGAGGGTGCCTTCTACGGGCCGAAATTCGAATATGTGCTGAAGGACGCGATCGGCCGCGAATGGCAGTGCGGCACCACCCAGGTCGACTTCAACCTGCCGGAACGGTTTGGCGCCTTCTATATCGGCTCCGATTCGGAGAAGAAGCAGCCTGTCATGGTGCACCGCGCCATCTGCGGTTCGATGGAACGGTTCCTCGGCATTCTGATCGAGAACTATTCGGGTCATTTCCCGCTGTGGTTCGCACCGCTCCAGGTGGTTGTGGCGACGATCACGTCGGATGCCGACGGCTATGCCACCGAGGTTGTGACAAGGCTGAAGGCCGCCGGGCTGCTGGCGCAAGCGGACCTGCGCAACGAGAAGATCAACTACAAGGTCCGCGAGCACTCGCTGACCAAGGTTCCGGTCATTCTCGTCTGCGGCAAGCGCGAGGCGGAAGAGCAGACGGTCAACATCCGCCGGCTGGGCTCGCGTGACCAGGAATCGCTTGGCCTCGACCAGGCGATCGCACAGTTGACCGAGGAAGCGATCACGCCCGATCGTCGGCGCCAGCGAGCCGCCTGAACAGCCATCCTGACGGCATGGCGGTGGAGCGATCCACCGCCATTTTCATATGACTGTCACGCCGTGACTGTAACGAGCGATCATGCTCAAGCTGAAATCGCGCGAACGATCCTTTCCCGAGCTTTCCTACGCCAATCCGCGCCAGCCGGCGCTGACACGGTGGTTCATCCATTCGATCGAGGGACTGTCGGGCCGGGATCGTTACACGGCGCTTTACGATTTCTGGCGCCGCCAGGTGGTGCCGAGCGGCGAGCGTGTGTTCAGCCGCATGCTCGACCTGATCGACGTCCGCGTGCGGACCGCCGACCAATGGCCGCCGGCGCGATTGCCCGATACGCCGCTGGTGATCGTTGCCAACCATCCGTTCGGGATCGGCGACGGCATCGCCGTCCTGTCTCTGGCCGAGCAGCTGGGGCGCCCGTTCCGGGTGATGATACACAAGGATCTGCTCAAGATCCGTGAGATGGAACCCTATTCGCTGCCGATCGACTTTTCCGACACCAAGGATGCCCTGAAGAACAACATGGCGGTGCGTCACGAGGCGGTGCGGCTGTTGAAGGAGGGCGTCACCATCGTGGTGTTTCCGGCCGGCGGCGTGGCCACCGCGCCGAAGGGCTTTGGCCGGGCGCGCGACCTGCCCTGGAAGATGTTTCCGGCGCGTCTCATCCAGGAGGCGAAGGCGTCGGTCATCCCGATGCACTTTTCCGGCCAGAATGGCCGGCTGTTCCATCTGGTCAGCGGCCCGATGAACATGGCCGATCGCGACGGCCGGGTGGCCAGATTCGTCGGCAAGGCTTCCCTGACGCTGCGCACCTCGCTGCTCATCCACGAATTCGCGCGGCTGTCCGGCAGGGGGATCGATGTGCGCGTCGGTGAGGTGCTGGGCTGGAGCGAACTGGAGCCGTTGCGCGACCGCAAGCTACTGCTCGACCGGCTTTATCGCGGCGTCTTCAACCTGGCGCCGCCTGTGCCGCGCCGCCGCATCCCTTTCCTGCCACAGCGCAACAGGCTGGCGGCCTGAAGCCGCAGGTCTTGCGGTGGAAGGCTAAGGTGGAAGGCTAGTCGGCGCCTTCCTCGGGGTCCATCGCCGCGGCCTCGGTGGCCAGGACCTCGAGTTCCTGGTTCTGACCGGCCACGACCGTGAAATCCTTCTGGTAGATACGGTCTCGGTTCTTGGCGATGATGGTGTAGTCGCCCTCGGCCAGCACCATCGAGGCGAAAGCGCCCACGGTTTCCTTGATCGGATCGCCGGATTCGTTGAGCAGCGACCAGGACGTGTCGGCGATTGCCTCGCCACCGGATTCGCGCACCAGTTTCATCGTTATCTCCGCGGCATGATGCTCGACGGTCGCTTCGGTCAGCTTGCCGGCCTCGACACGGATGTCCGAGCGGATGACCGCGTTAACCGCGCCATAGGTCGAAACGATGTGGTAGATGCCGGCATTGAGCCTCACGACGCTGTTGGGCGCTACGTCTGGAATGATCAGCGCGCGGTCGCCATTGGGCTCGGCATTGCCTTCATAGATCGAGAAGCGCAGGTTTTTCGGCGGAATGCGGACACCGCCGGACAGTACAGCATCGAGCTTGAGGCCGCCCGCGTCGAGCACGAGGCTTTCGCGCCTGGCTTCGTTGCCGACCGTGATGCGCTTGGTGGCGCCGGCGCGGCCGTAGGAGGCATGGACAAGGTAACTGCCGGGCTCAAGCTGGAAGACAGCGCTGCCGCCATGGGCGGAGGCAACCATCGGCAATTTGCCGTTGACGGCCTCGGGCTTGAAGACGCGCCAGACGATGCCGCGCGTGATGTCGGCGCCCTTGTCGGTCAATTGGGCGGACAGGGTGATGGCGCCAGCGGCCCCGCGCGCCAGGGAGGTCTCGCTTTTCGGCGTGGCATAGTTCGAAATTCCAGGCAGCTTCAGGTCGCCTACGCCGTCCTTGTCCTGCGCAACGGCGATCGCGGCCGGCGCCAGAAACAGCGTGGCACAGAGCCAGACCAGGAAAAGACGCAGCCGCCCCTCGAACATGCCTTGCGTTGAAGCCCATGCAGGTGGCAATTTCAAGGCTTAAGAGTCCGATCGATACGACTCATCCGTCCGGCGCGCCTCGCGTCAATGCCCGAGCCGCCCGCGTTTGCGATGGCGTGCTTCAGCTCAAGACAATAGTTCCAGGAGACCACGCCATGGCGTCGCCGATCATCGACTTTCTGCTGACCCGCAATTCCGCGCCGATCCCGGAGTTGAAGGAACCGGCGCCAAGCGCCGAAGACATCGCGACGATGATCGCCGCCGCCTCGCGGGTGCCCGATCACGGCCGCCTCGAGCCGTGGCGTTTCATCCTCTACCGTGGCGACGCTCGCGTCGAGATCGGCAAACAACTGGCCGCGCTTGCCGAGCAGCGCGAGGGACCCTTGCCGGAAGGCCGCCGCAACCAGGAACTGGCGCGGTTCTCGCGCGCGCCACTGGTGATCGGCGTCGTCTCGGTGCCCAGGGAAAATCCCAAGATCCCGCAATGGGAGATGTTCCTGTCGGGCGGCATGGCAGCGATGAACCTGATGATCGCGGCCAACGCACTGGGCTATGGCACCAACATGATCAGCAACTGGTATTCGGATGTGCCGGAGGGCAGGGCGCTGTTGGGACTGGCGCCACAGGAGCGCGTCGTCGGGTTCGTTCATATCGGGTCATATGCCGGCCCGGCGCCGGAGCGCCCCCGGCCCGATCCGGCGAAGCTTTACGCTGACTATTCCGGGCCGTGGGCGGGCTGAATGTTCTACGAACCGTCGAAGGGCCACGGGCTGCCGCACGATCCCTCTAAGGCGATCGTGGCGCCGCGTCCGATCGGCTGGATCTCGACACTGAATAGGGCCGGGGAGGTCAATCTCGCGCCATACTCGTTCTTCAACGCCGTCTCCTCCCGGCCCTTCATTGTCTGGTTTTCCTCCGAGGGCGAGAAGGACAGCCCCACCTTTGCCCAGGAGACCGGCGAGTTTGTCGCCAATCTCGTCAGCCGTGATCTCGCGGAGCAGATGAACCGCACGGCGGTCGACGCGCCGCGCGGCGTCAACGAGTTCACCTATGCGGATCTTGCCATGGCGCCGTGCCGTCTCGTCGCACCGCCGCGCGTGGCGGCGGCGCCAGCCGCGCTTGAATGCCGGGTAACGGAAGTCTTTCGGCCAAAGGCGCTGGATGGATCACCATCCGGCGCCGTCGTCGTGGCGGGGGAAGTGGTCGGCGTGCATATCGATGATGCCTTCCTGAAAGACGGCCTCTTCGACATCACCAAGGCAGGCAATGTCGGCCGTCTCGGCTATATGGACTATGCCAGCGTCACCGAGGTCTTTTCGATGCGGCGGCCGCGCTGGGGCAAGGACTAGTCAAGGCTCCCCGCTGCCCGTGCACGCGCAAGCAGCCGTTCGGCCAGCCGCAGATGCGGGCGGTCGAACATCCTGCCGCCGATGCCGACAACGCCGGGATTTCCCGCCGCCTCGAACGCCGCGACGATCGCAGCCGATTGATTGACCGCCTCCACCGACGGCGTGAAGGCGGCGTTGATCACGGGCACCTGATCGGGATGAATCGCCATCTTGCCGGTGAAGCCATCCCGTTCGGCCTCCGCGCATTCCGCCGCGAGGGCGGTCATGTCTCGAAAATCCGGGAAGATGGTGTCGATCGCCGCGACCTCCGCCGCACCCGCGGCAAGGATAGTCATGGTCCGCGCGAGGCGGAATACGTCGGTGTAGCGGCCGTGCTCGTCGCGGGCCGTGCGCGCGCCGATTGCCGCCGAAAGGTCTTCGGCGCCCCAGGTGATGCCGGCAAGGCGCTTGCTTGTCGCGCCATAGGTTGCCGCCGCCAGCAAGCCCGCCGGCGTTTCGGAGATGATGGGCAGAATCCTGATCGCGCCGTCGGTCAGTCCGTTTTCGGCTTCGCCGACTCTCAGCTTCGCCGCGAGATGCTGCACATCCTGGCCGCTGTTCGACTTTGGCAGCATAATGCCATCGGGCTTTGCCGGGACCAGCGCGGCAAGATCGTCATCCGTCAAGCCGGTCGCCAAGTCGTTGACGCGCACATAGATCGCCGGCCTGGCCTGTGACCTGCGTTCGACGATGAAGCGCGCCGCGATCTGGCGTGCCAAAGCCTTGTTGGCGGGCGCCACGGAATCTTCCAGGTCGACGATGACCACGTCGGCGCCGGCGGCAAAGCCCTTTTCAAGCTTCCTCTCCGAATCGCCGGGAATGAACAGCAGGGAACGCATGCGTCAGGCAGCCTTCTTCAGCATCATCGCTTGCCGCGTACATTTGGCGACGAGGTCGCCGTGCTGGTTGTAGGCGCGGTGCTCGAATTCGACGATGCCGCGATCCGCCTTCGATTTCGATTCGCGCACGGAGATCACCGTTGTCTCGACGCGGATGGTATCGCCATGGAAGACCGGATGCGGGAACACGGTCTCCGTCATGCCCAGATTGGCGACCGTGGTGCCCACGGTGATGTCGTTGACCGAGATGCCGATCATCAGGCCGAGCGTGAACAGGGAGTTGACCAGCGGCTTGCCCCATTCGCTCTTGGCGGCGAAATCGAAATCGATGTGCAGGGGTTGCGGGTTCAGTGTCATCACCGAAAACAGCATGTTGTCGCTCTCGGTGACGGTCTTGCGCAGTGTGTGCTTGTAGACCTGGCCAACGACGAATTCCTGGAGATATAGCCCGGACATGCCCTGCTCCTGTGCTGACAAAAGGGTTGATAGGCGCTGCCCGCAGGGCTCGCAAGCCAGTTAATGAACATGGTGAACCGTTCGTAAACCATTTTTGCCTAGCGTCATCCGGGGGACATAAGGGTTCTGGCAGGGGGCGTCGGCGGTGGCATGGTTGTTTCACATTTCCTGAGATGGATCGGCACGGCGAGAGTGTCGGAGCGAGCCTCGGCGGCCAGCGCCCTGGCCCGGGCCTATGTCAATTCCGACCTGCCTTTCGAGGATCGCTGCGCGGCCGAGGCGGCGCTGACGCTGCTGCTCGATGACGCTTCGTCGAAGGTCCGGCTGGCGATGGCCGAGGCGCTGTCGATGAGCCACCACGCGCCGCCCCAGATCATCGGCGCGCTTGCGTCGGATCAGCCGGAAGTCGCCGGCGTCGTGCTGGCGCGCTCGCCTTTGCTGACCGACGCGGACCTGATCGACCGGGTCGCATCGAGCGCGACGGCGACGCAGAAGCTGATCGCCGACCGACCGGTCGTTTCCATGGCGTTGTCCGCGGCCATCGCCGAGATCGGCGAGGCTGAAGCCTGCGCCGTGCTGCTGGCAAACAGCGGCGCCGACATAGCGTCGCTCAGCTTCCGCCGCATGGCGGAGCGCCACGGGCATCTGCCTTTGGTGCGTGAAGCCCTGATATCGGATGCACGCCTGCCCGCCGACTGCCGGCACATGCTTCTGGTCAAGCTCGGCGAGATGCTCAAGACATCCCCTCTGGTGATGGCGCTGATGGGAGCTGCCCGTGCCGACCGCCTCATGCGGGACGCCTGCATCAAGGCCTCGGTGACGCTGATCGAGGGCACGCGCCAGCAGGAGCATCCCGCGCTGATCGAGCATCTGCGGCTGCGTGGCGACCTGACCGCGAGCTTCCTGATCCGCACCATCGCGCACGGCAAGGTCGATTTCTTCGGCTCAGCGCTGGTCGCGCTCAGCCAGCAGTCCGAACAGAGGGTGAGGGCCCTGCTGGCCGGCGGACATGACGTGGCCCTGCAGGCGCTGTTTCGCAGCGCCGGCCTCGCCGCGGCGACCCATGCAGTCATCCTTCGCGCGCTGAAGATCTGGCGCGAAGTGGCCAACGGCAAGCGCATCGCCGGCGTTCAGGAGGTCAGCTGGTTGATGCTCAGGGACGTGGGCGGGCAGTCCGCCGAAGGCGAGCTCGCCGCGCTGGTCAAGTCAATCCATCTCGACGCACTGCGTGAGAACGCGCGTGAGCACGCACTGGCGATAGCCGCTGCCTAGTTCCAGGCCCGATAGATCGGCCTGCGCGCCGCTTGCGGGCATGATCTTCAAAAGGACGATCCTGACTAACTGGCGGACTATCGACGGACCAAACGTCGGCGAGGAGGCCAAAAAGCCACTCACTTTTCGATTTGTCCAACTTCCAGGAATGTTTCGAGTTCGCCCATGGTGGATACGCCCTCCATCGGTCCCTTTTTACGGACCGCCAGGGCGCCCGCCGCGTTGGCAAGGGAAAGCGCCCGTTCCGGCGGGATGCCGCGCAACCAGCAGGTGACGAAAGTGGCCCCAAAGCAGTCGCCGGCGCCGGTCGGATCGACTTCGCCAACGGGCACCGCAGGTATCGAAATAGCCTGTTCGCGATCGAAATAGGAGGCCCCGTCCATGCCTCGCTTGACGACGACGGCGCGCGCTCCCCAGTCGAGGACTTCCGCGACAGCATCGCGCTCCGTATCTGCCCGCGAAAAAAGGAACAGTTCCTCTCCGCTCGGCATGAACAGATCGGCCTGCATCGCAACGGATTTCAGGGCTTGGCGCAGGCCAGGCAGCTCGAGCAGCTCGCCGCGGATGTTCGGATCGAACGAGATCGTTCCGCCACGTGCACGCACCGTCTCGATAGCGCCGATGGTCGTCTCGACGAGATTTTCCGAAGACAGGGACGTCCCCATGACGTGCAGGTGGTCACAGGCTCGAATGGCAGCCTGCGACGCAGTGTCGATCGCTATGGATCCGGCGGCACTGTGGCGAATGTTGAAGACGAAATCTCTCTGTCCATCCGGCCGATACCGCACGAAAGCGCTGCCCGTCGGGCGCGCGGGGTCGCGCGCGATTGCGCTGATGTCGACACCATCGGCCTCCAGGCGCCGGAGGCAGAGCTCGCCGAAATCGTCGTTCCCGACGCAGCCGATGATCGCGCAGGGCTGGCCAAGCCTCGCAACCTGGTCGATGAAGATCGCGGGAGCGCCGGATGCGAACGGTCCGACGAGAGAGATCGGCTCGAGAAACCCGTTGCCGGGATCCAGAGCCATGATCTCGACTAGGATTTCGCCGATGGTCAGCACATGTTTCATCGGTCGGTTCTCATGCGTACCGGTTCAGATCGCGGTATTGCGGATTGTATGTTGCCAGCAATGGCAGGACGGCAGCGCCGTGCGCAACGGCGTCAGCGCCCAGGTCGCTCCTCATCATCCGCGGGAGTGTTCGTTGGACGCGGCCAACCGAAGGCAGCAGAGGCTCTGCTCGGGAGATAAACTGGGTGATCAGCCAGTCCGGAGCGTTTCCGCCGATCATGATCGTCTGTGGATCGAACAGATTTTCGATCGCGTTGATGGCGCTTCGAAACGGCTCGATCCCCTGCGCTATCCAGGATTCGATATCCGGATTGTCGGCGTCGACACGTGATGCGAACTCCGCCATCGAATTTACATGGATACCCCGCGCAGCCAGATGTCGCATCGCGGAATCCACCGAGA
Source organism: Mesorhizobium sp. (assembly GCF_041661565.1). Classification (GTDB taxonomy): domain Bacteria; phylum Pseudomonadota; class Alphaproteobacteria; order Rhizobiales; family Rhizobiaceae; genus Mesorhizobium. The sequence continues at coordinate 6,336 of NZ_JBAZUD010000046.1, read as the reverse complement.
CGTAGGTTTCGAGGCAACCCCGCTTGCCGCAAATGCATTGATGGCCATCGGTTACGACCGTCAGATGGCCCAGTTCGCCTGCGTTGCCGCTCGCTCCTCCGAAGGCTGCGCTGTTGACGATGACGCCGCTGCCCGTTCCGATGCTCAGATAGACGTAGACGAAATTGGTCAATCCCCGTGCGGCTTCGCCAAAACACCATTCGGCGATGATGGCGCATTGTCCGTCGTTGGTCAGAAACACAGGGAAGCCCGTTGCGTCGCGGAGCAGGCCGCGAAGAGTAAGGGCATCCCAGCCGGGGAGGCGTGGCGGACTGAGGCCGGCCACCGCGAACGGACCCGGTGTGGCCAGCCCGATCCCCAGAAACCTTTGTGAAGGGATCTTGACCTCCGCCATCAAGCGCACGGTCGCACCCGCCAGCTCTGTGACGGCACTTTGAGGTTCCAAATCTTCGAGCGGCCGGTCCTCGCGATGCAGCACCTCCCCGGCGAGGTTCACGGCGATGGCCGACATTTGCCCGAAATCGACATGAAAGCCGACTGAATAGGCACCGTCGGGATTGATGCTGAGGCGGGTCGGCGGCTTGCCCACACGCCGCTCCTCCGATTTCGCCTCTTGCACGAAATGAAGCGAAATCAATTCGTCGACCAGATCCGAACAGGCCTGTTTCGACAATCCGGTCATCTCTGCGATGCCCGAGCGAGAGATGCCGTGGTTGATACGGATGGTGTCGAGAACGACCCAGAGGTTGATCTGTTTGGCCTTCACGATGTTGGTCGCACTGAGAAGCATGGGCGTCCTTCGGGTCCTTCCGAATTAGTAAGTCAGAATGACGGAATAACTATTGACAGACCTGCAATAAGTGTCAAATTCTGAATTCGCAGATCGTTAGGGCCACAGAAAAAAGGGGAACCGCCCAATGTTCAATAGCTTAAGCCGTCGAAATTTCCTCCAGGCTGGCGCCGCGGTCGGTGCCGCAACCGCCATGCCTGGCTTCTTGACGCGTGAGGCGCACGCCGAGGCGGTTGCGCTCAACGTGTTTGCGCCACTCCCGCCCGATCCGGCGCCCCCGGGCGCCGCCAAGTTTTCGGAAGAGGCGTTTGAAAAATGGAAGGCCGCCAATGCTGCCACGGTTGAATACGAGACGCTGGCATGGCCCCAGCTGCACGACCGTATGGCCACCGCTTTTGCATCGGGTTCGTCGCCATGGGATATCACATACAATTGCGGTTGGGTGCCCGAATTCCAATCCTTCCTGACGCCCTATGCCGACAAGCTGCCGAAGGCGTTGGTCGATGATTTGCCGGCGTCGAGCTTCTCGACCGTCACCGTCGACGGCAAGCGCTACGGCACCATCTTCACGCTGTCGCTGCTCACCCTGTTCTACAACAAGGAACATCTCGAGTTGGCCGGGTTCAAGGCGCCGCCGAAGACATGGGACGAGTTCAAGACCTATGGAAAGGAACTGACTCGCGACGGTCGCCATGGCCTGGTTCTGAACTACGGAGACCCGGCGGGCATCGGGGGTACGGCCAGTTACTGGATGGTCTTTCTCCAGCAGGCCGGCGGCAAGATGTACGGTGAGGACGGCCTTCCGATCTTCAAGGGCGAGGAGGGTGTCGCGGCTTTGCAGATGATGGTCGACATGATGCCGTCCACCGATCCGGGGTCGATCTCGTATGCAAGCATCAATGACGCAACCAACGTGCTCTTGTCCGGGCGCGCGTCGATGATGATGAACTGGCCGTTCATGTGGAACGCCGGCAACGATCCAAACCAGTCGCAGGTGGTGGGGAAGCTGGCCAGCGCCGTGTTGCCGGCAGGTCCGGCAGGAAGCGCGTCGATCGACGGGACGGACGCTTGGACGATTACCAAGAGCAGCAAGAACCCGGAAAAGGCGCAGCAGCTGATCGAATTCTACCTCGACGCCGATGTTCAGAAGCGTCAGGTGCTGGACACCGGCTGGCTGCCCATCCGTTTGTCCGTGCTGGCTGATCCCGAGGTCCAGGCAAAGGCGCCCAACGCGGCCGTGGTCCTCGAACAGGCCAAGCACCCGTACGACAGTTTTGTCACCGCCGACTATAACCAGGTCACAGTGGCTGTCGGCACTGAAGTTCAGAAGGCCCTGCAGGGACAAAAGACAGCGGCTCAGGCCATTGCCGACGCCCATGACGCGGTGACGGCGATCGTCAAGCGGCGCGGTTGATCGACGATCGAGCAACTGGAGCGGGCACCGCGCTGTCATGACACCTACCTTCGAACAGCGCAGGCGAAGAACAGGCATGTTCTTCGTCGCCCCCGCCATGATCGTGCTTGCCGCGATCCTTGGCTTCCCGATCGTCGATTCGATCCTGCTGGCCTTGCAGCGTGTGCAACTGACCGGCGGCGCTGTTTCCCAGAGCTGGGTCGGGCTGGAGAATTTCCAACGTCTGTTCGCCGACCCGGTGTTCTGGAAGGCCGCGATCAACACGGCGTACTTTTCGGTCATGGAGGTAATCCTGGTGACGCTGATAAGCCTCGGCGTCGCGCTTCTGCTCAATCATCCGATGGGAAAGTCTGGTTTCTTTCGCATCCTGCTGATCATCCCCTGGGCGATCGCGCCGGTGGCAAACGCCGTCCTGTGGAAGTGGATCCTCCACGCCAACTATGGCGTGCTCAACGGCATTCTCAAATCGCTGGGCATTATCGATAACTACCAGGTCTGGCTCGGGTCGCCTTTTTCGGCCCTCAACTTTCTGCTGATCGTCGACGTCTGGAAATCGGTGCCCTTCGTCGCGCTGCTGATGCTCGCCGGCCTGCAGCGGGTGCCGCAATCGCTCTACCGTGCCGCCTATATGGATGGCGCCGGACCGTTGCAGAGCTTCCTGCACGTGACGCTTCCGACGATGCGCGGCGTACTTGCGATCGCCGTTGTGCTGCAGACCATCTGGTCACTTCGCGTCTTCGACCTCGTCTTCGTGCTGACGCGTGGTGGGCCCGCGGACGCGACGGCGTTGCTGAACTTCCTGGCGTACCGCGTGACGTTCAATTTCCTTGACCTGGGGTACGGATCGGCCATCGCCAATGTGATCTTCGCCGTGACCTTCATTCTGGCCGGGCTGTATGTCTGGCTGCTGTGGCCGCGCCAGACCGGAGCCTCCCGATGAGCTTCGCACGTCTTCAGCATGGCGGTCCCGTCAGGCAAACCGTGGTTCTAGCCGGGCTGGCTGTCTTCGTCGTCTGGTCGGCAGGCCCTGTTCTCTGGCTGGTACTCTCGAGCCTGCTTCAGCAAAAGGCCCTGATCCAGCAGCCGCCCGATCTGTCGCCGGCGAACTTCACGCTCACCAATTTCACCACCGTCGTCGGCGCGGCCGCGGCGTTGGGACGAGGCATCTTCAACTCATTGGTCGTCGCGCTGTTTTCGACCGCTGTGGCGCTGGCGCTCGGTGCGCCTGCCGCCTATGCGCTTGCGCGACTGCCGGTGCCGCGCGCCAACGGCATTGCCTTCTTGATCCTCGCCACGCAGATGCTGCCGGGCATCGCCATCGCCATTCCGCTGTTCATCCTGATCAGCAAGCTTGGCCTCATCGACAACGTGTTGTCGCTTGGCGTCGTCTATCTGTCGTTCAATCTGCCGATCGTCATCTGGATCCTGCGGGGGTTCTTCACGAGCATTCCGGTCGGGCTGGAGAAGGCCGCCGCCGTCGACGGCGTGGGTATCTTCGCCACCTTCTGGTACATCGTCCTGCCGATCTCGATCCCGCCACTTACCGCCGCGGCCGTCTTCGCCTTCGTGGAAGCGTGGAACGAGTTTTTCTTCGCGCTGATCCTGACCCGGCAGCATGCGCAGACCGTACCCCTGGTAATCGCCCAGTTCGCCGGCCAGTACCAGACGGTGTTCGGACAGATGATGGCGGCCGCCGTCATCAGCGTCACGCCCGTGATCATTCTTGCCATCCTGTTCCGCAACCAGATCATCCGCGGCTTCGCGGACGGCATGATGAAGGGTTGAAACGCCCATGACCGCCATCGAACTGAAAAATGTCTCGAAGACATTCGGCACCTACACGGCGTGCCGGGATGTCAGCCTGGCGATCCCCGAAGGCGAATTCGTCACGCTCCTGGGGGCGTCCGGTTGCGGCAAGACGACGACGCTCAACATGGTCGCCGGGCTCGAGGACGTCAGCTCCGGTGACATCCTGATGGGCGGCCGGCGGGTCAACGACCTTTCGCCGGTGCAGCGGGACGTTGCCATGGTGTTCCAGAACTATGCCCTGTACCCGCACATGAGCGTTGCCCGCAATATCGGTTTCACGCTGAAGATGCGGGGGATGGACGCAAGCGAGGTTCGCAAACGGGTCGAGAAAGTCGCCGCTTCGCTCGAACTGTCCAGCATGCTTGACCGGCTGCCCTCACAACTCTCGGGCGGCCAGCAGCAACGGGTCGCCATCGGCAGGGCATTGGTGCGCGAGCCCAAGATATTCCTTTTCGACGAGCCGTTCTCGAACCTGGATGCGAGCCTGCGCATGAAAATGCGCGCCGAGGTCAAAGAGCTGCATCAGCGGCTCGGCGTCACCTCTATCTTCGTCACCCACGACCAAGAGGAGGCCATGTCGATCTCCGACCGGATCGCGGTGATGAATCAGGGACGGATCGAGCAGCTTGGCACGCCCGAAGAAATCTACAGCCGCCCGGCCACACGCTACGTCGCGACGTTCATTGGCAGTCCCCGCATCGAATTGGCGCCGGGCATTATCGAGCAAGGCGAGGGGATGGCGGTGGCCAAGGTGGGCTCCACGGCCATCCAACTGGCCGCGCAGGCGAGGCCTATCGAGGCGGGTCGGCAGGTGGAGGTCGGCGCCAGGCCCGAATATGTGAAGCTTTCCGAAGACAAGGGCGTGCGTGCTGTTGTGCGGCTTGTCCAACCGGTCGGCCCGACCACCCATGTCACCCTCGACTGGGAGGGCGGAACGTTGGTGTCGAGCGTCCCGGGGTTCGTCAGGCTGGCGCCCGGCACCGCGACGTTTGCCGAGATCGATCCCAACCATCTTCTCGTCTTCGACCGCGCCAGCGGCGAACGTCTTTCATGATCCGTTGCAAAACCAGAGGAAGAACAGGATGACCACGCATTTCAAGCCAAATTCGGTCGCCGGCCGCGATGTGGCATCGCAGCTTCATTCGCAGACCAATCCTACACGGCTGGAAGAAAACGGGCCGCTGATCGTGACGCGCGGCGAAGGCATCCACGTTTTCGACGACTCCGGCAAATCGTATATCGACGCCATGGCCGGGCTATGGTGCGCTTCTCTCGGCTTCAACAACCAGCGGCTGGCGGCTGCCGCGAACCGTCAGTACGGTGAGCTTGGCTTCTATCATACCTTCTTCAATCGAACCCACGCGCCGGCGACAGACCTCGCGGAAAAGCTGCTTGAACTGACCGGAATGGAGGGCGGCAAGACGTATTTCGCCACCTCCGGTTCGGAGGCCAACGAGACGATGGTGAAGCTCGCCTGGATCTACCACACGGTGCGCGGCAAGCCGACCAAACGCAAGGTGATTGCCCGCGACCGAGCCTTCCATGGCTCGACCATTGCCGCGGCGTCGATGTGCGGGCTGACGTTCATGCATCGCGAATTCGGCTTGCCAATCGCCGGCTTCCTGCACACGCTCTGCCCGGATCCCTATCGCAACATGTTGCCTGGCGAGGGCGAGGAGCAGTTCGCGCAGCGTCTTGCCGACGAATTGGAAAAGCTCATTCTTCGCGAGGGTGCAGACACAATCGCCGCCTTCATAGCCGAGCCCATCAATGCGGGCGGCGGCATCATCGTCCCGCCCGCTTCCTATTTCGCCAAGATCAAGAAGGTGCTGGATAAGTACGACATCCTCTGTCTCGGTGACGAAATCGTCTGCGGATTTGGCCGGACGGGCAACTGGTTCGGCAAGAAGACGGTCGGCATGCAGCCGGACATGATGGCGTTGGCCAAGGGGCTGTCGTCGTCCTACTTCCCGATTTCCGCCGTGGTCATGGCCGGCGAAATTTACGACGCCGTCAAGGAGTTCAACAAGCAGGGCGGTTCCTTCGGCCATGGCTTCACCAATTCAGGACATCCCGTTGGCGTTGCCGTGTCGTTGGAGGCCATCAAGATCTACGAGGAGATGAACGTCGTTGACCATGTCCGCCAAATGGGCAAACGACTCCGGGGCCATTTCGACCACATGGCAGGCCTGTTCCCCTTCATCGGGGACGTACGCGGCGAAGGCTTGATGCTCGGCATCGAGATCGTCGCCGATCGCGCCACGCGTACTCCGTTTGACCCCTCCCTGGAGGCAGGGCCGACCTTTGACCGGATTGCCTACGA
>NZ_JBAZUD010000045.1:0-31698 GCF_041661565.1 Mesorhizobium sp. | reverse complement strand
ATGGTACCGTTGGCTGGGATCGAACCAGCGACCTCCGGATCCACAATCCGGCGCTCTAACCATCTGAGCTACAACGGCACGTTCGCCTGAACGGATCGAGGTTGGAAAGTCCCGCGATCTGCTCCGTCGTTCGGCGATGCGTCCTTACGGGCTAATGGATCTTAATTCAAGAGTTTTGCACGGCAAAGGTGGCTTCCCCTACGGCGTCGACTTTTCGCCAGACAAAGAAAAGGCCGGCGGGAGGAGGTGCCGGCCTTTTCCTGTTACGAGCCAGCGGGAGGAGGTGCTGGCTGGTTACCCCGGGGAGCAGAGGGAGGAGGTTCCACTCGCCGGGTATTGCTTATGGCTGATATCGTATGCATGAGAGTGCTTGATGAAAATGCGACCTTTTGTTGCATCTTCCGATCATGCGTAAACGTTAGGCAGCCTTGATTTCGTTGATCGCCTTCTCGAAGGCGGTCTTGATCGGCTTGGAGACATCCTCGGCAGCCTTGGAAGCGACGGTCTGGAAGTCCTTGGCCTGTTCGACGGTCATCTCGAAGCGCTTGCGCAGGAAAGCGGTCTGCAACTCGACGACTTCCGACAGCGACTTGGCGCCGATCAGTGCCTCGAGATGCGAGAAGCCGGCCTCGGCGTTGGCGCGCAGGGCGGAAAGGGTCTTGAGCGAGAGGTCGCTGGATACGGATTTGGCGGTTTCGAAGGTGGACTCCAGAGCCTTCTGGGTCTCCTCGGCGCCGGTCTTCATCTTGGCGTAGGCTTCCTTCGACTGCTCAACGCCCTTTTCGGTAAAAGCGCGGATCTGGTCGGTGGTCTTGGAAGCATCGAAACTCGGGAATTCAACGTTCTCGATCGTCTCTGCGGTCTTGGTCCTGGACATTTTCCATCCTTTCAGCGGCAGCGGCTTTGACAGAAAGCCGTCTCGTTCCTGTATGATGGCAATATAAAGGCAAATCTTGTGCATTGCAATATCTTTGTTGCAGTGCACCATAACTTTCTTCGTACCGTTAACCAAGAGCCCAGATTCCGCGCCTTGCACGTTTTGGCTTGTGGACCTTGGCGCCGCCGGCTTTTATTAACAAAGCGTTAACTGCAAGTTCGCCGCTCCGTGAAGGTTCGCCAAGCGCATGCCGTCCGAATATTCCTTCCTCGACGTCGCCGTGCTGGACGCGGTGCGCCAGCGCTTTGCCGCCGGAGACGCGATCGCGATCTTGTCGGCGGACCTCGAGCAGGTGATCTGGGCCAACGGGCCGGGCGCCGCGCTGTTCGGCTATCCCGACATCGAGGCCATCATCGGCACCTCGACGCAACTTCCGCTGATCGCCAGGCGCCAGATCATGGCGACCAGCGGCTTTCCAGAGATCGGCCATGACCGCGCCATAACGGTCCGGCTGGCAACCGGCATGACCAGTCGCGCCGTCGGCTTCCTGGCCAGCGCGGTAACCATGCCGGATGCCGAAAAAGCAATCATGCTGGCGGTGCCGGCGGCGCAGGCCAGTTCGCGCGGCGCCGGCGAAATCGCCGCCCGCGCCATCAGCGGCTTTACCGAGGACGGGCATTTCATCGCTTTTGTCGATGCCGGCGGCAAACTCGAAGCGGCCTCTGAAGGGTTTTCGGCGTTGGGCATCCTACCCCAGACCCTGGCCGCGCTTGTCGCTGATGTCGCCGGCGAGAGCGACCGCATCGTCAAACGGCTCGTCCCCGGCCGCACGGTTTCCTATCCGGCGGGGATGGCAAGGTTGACGGAAGAGCGGCATCTGCTGGTGGTGATCGACGAGGACCAACTCGACGACGCCACCGACGACAGATCGGCTGCGCCGGAACCAGGCCTGGTTCAAGTCGGAGCGCCGGAAGACACGGCCGCCCACCCGGTGCCGGATCAGGACAACAAGCCGGCGCTCGGTATCCCGGCAGCGGTTGCCACCGCAGATCCGATCCTGCCGGAGGAGATCGACACCAGCGTAGCGCCGGCGCCAGGCCATGACATTCCGGCGGAGCGGACCGCGGACCAGGCCGACAATGATGCCGGGACCGCCGGCGGCACGCCCGCGCAGCATGACCATTGGTATTTCAATGCCGGTGAGGACGTTGCGAGACCTGCCGCACGGGAGGCCGGGAGCGAGGTTATCGACTCTGCTGCCACAACCCCGGGAGTGCCTAAGGACGATCCGGCGCCGAGTGACGGGGCTCCGGCTGCCCCAGCCGACCCCCCGGCCCCGCGCTCGATCGACCGGGCCGCCGCGCCGCTGCGTTTCGTGTGGCGCACCGATGCCGAGGGCAAGTTCAGCGCTTTGTCGCCGGAATTCGCCGACATTGTCGGCCAGCCGGCCGCCGATGTGATCGGTCGCCGCTTCAAGGACGTCGCCGCCACGTTCGGACTCGATCCCTCGGGCGAGATATCAGCCCTCCTGGATCGCCGCGACACCTGGTCCGGCCGCTCGGTGCTGTGGCCGGTTGTCGGCACGGACCTGAAGATCCCTGTCGATCTGGCGGCACTGCCCGTCTATGGCCGCAGCCGCGCCTTCGAGGGTTTCCGAGGCTTCGGCGTTGCGCGTGCTGGCGACGCGGTCGTCGATCCTGAAGCCATCGGCATGGCGCTGGTGCCGAACGGCGAGACGCCGGCGGAGCGACCGCCGCAAGCCGTCGAAGCCGAGCCGGAGGCGCCGAAGACAGACGAGCCGCCCCAGGCATCTGACCCGTTCAAGGGTGAGGTTCCGGCGCTGACCATCGTGCCGAAACCGGAGCGCCGGTTCGCCGACAAGGTCATCCGTCTGGCTGAACACCGGCAGCCCGCCAACGACAAGGGCCTGTCGACCCTGGAACGCAGCGCCTTCCGGGAGATCGGTGAGCGGCTGAAGAAGGACAGTTCCCCGGCGGAGGCCGAGACGCCCGCTGCAGACTCCACTCAAGCGCCCGAGGCGCCCGCTGAGCCCGCGCAGTCACCTGCGGTCGGGGCCGAAATTCCGGTCGAGGCGACCGCTGGGACTGTCTCGGCGGACGATGTCTCGCGGGAGAAGCCAGCCGATGCCGGCGAGATGGCGGAGGCGGACGCAGGGGGCGAACCCGCCTTGGCCGAGCCAGCCGGGATGGATGCCGAGGATGAACAGGACCTCGCCCGGATTGATGGCGGCCACCCGCGCGACGTGGCTGACGGAAAGCCGGCGGACATCCTGCCCGACGTGGCGGGCTCACTGCTCGACTATGCCGGCCGGGAAGACGAAGCCGCCCCTGTCGCGGACAATGACGGGATGCCAGTTGCCGAACCGCCTGCGGCGCAACAGGCGAGCGCTGAACCCGCCGCGACTGACGATGATCCTGCAGCTGTCACGGCGCCCGGCGAGGCCGACGACGACAGCATGACATCCGCTGATTTTCGCGATGCGGAGGACAGCGAGGATTGGGCCGACGGCGAAGAGCCCGTCGCGGCCGATGACCATGCTTCCGATGATCGGACCGTAGCGCCGGCCGCGGAACCCGACGCCGCAGGCAAGGGGGTGGAAACACCCGCCGAACCGCCCCGCCCCGTCCCGCCGCTCAAGGTTGGTGGGTTCGTGCCTTCGGCCTTTTCCATCGGCGACGAAAGCAAGGCTCCGGACACATCGCTTCTGGCCAGATTGCCGGTGCCGCTGCTGATCCATTCCGGCGACCAATTGCACTATGCAAACGAGGAATTCCTCAACCTGACCGGCTACCCCACCCTCCACAGCCTGGGGGACGCGGGCGGCCTTGGCGCCCTGTTTGCCGATCCCTATGCCGACGACGGAACCTCCGACGGCAGCGACCGCGCGTTGCGGCTGAAGACGCGTGACGGACAGGAATTCCCGATCGAGGCCATTTTGCGCTCGGTTCCCTGGCGGGACGGCAAGGCGCTGATGCTGGTCGTGCGACGCTCCGGGGAGGATGAGGCGCCGGCGGCGTTGCACGCCTCTGGCGAGGAACAGACGCAGCCCGACATTGGCGAACTCAAGTCCCGCATCGCCGAGATGCGCACCATCATCGACACCGCGACCGACGGCGTCGTGCTGATCGGCCGCGATGGCGTCATCCGTTCCATCAGCCGGCCCGCCGAAGCCTTGTTCGGCTTCGACAGCGACGAGGTGACCGGCAAGCCGTTCGCCTCGCTGTTTGCCATCGAGAGCCAGCGCGCGGCCCGCGACTATCTCAACGGACTGTCCGAGCCCGGCGTGGCGAGCGTGATGAATGACGGCCGCGAGGTCATCGGGCGGGAGGCGCAGGGGCGCTTCATCCCGCTGTTCATGACCATCGGCCGGCTGCCCAACGACAGCGGCTTCTGCGCCGTCGTGCGCGACATCACGCAGTGGAAGCGGGCCGAAGAGGATTTGACGCAGGCGCGCGCGGTGGCCGAGCGCGCCTCCTCGCAGAAGACCGATTTCCTCGCCCGCATCAGCCACGAGATCCGCACGCCACTCAATGCCATTATCGGCTTTTCCGAGCTGATGGTGGACGAGAAGTTCGGGCCGGTCGCCAATGACCGCTATCGCGATTATCTGCGCGACATCAACCGCTCCGGCAACCATGTGCTCGATCTGGTCAACGATCTGCTCGATATCTCGAAGATCGAGGCCGGCCAGCAGGAAATGGCCTATGAAGCGGTGTCGCTCAACGACACGCTGGCCGAGACGGTGGCGATGATGCAGCCGCAGGCCAACCGTGAACGTGTCATCATCCGCTCCAGCTTCGCGTCACGGCTGCCAGAAGTGGTGGCCGACCTGCGCAGCGTGCGCCAGATCGCCCTCAACATCCTGTCCAACGCCATCCGCTATACCCAGGCCGGCGGCCAGGTGATCGTCTCGACCGCTTACGAGACATCGGGCGACGTCGTCATGCGGGTACGCGACACCGGCATCGGCATGAGCCAGGCCGAGATCGAGCAGGCACTCAAGCCATTCAAACAGATCAACGCGCTGAAGCGCGGGCGCGGCGACGGCACGGGACTCGGGTTGCCGTTGACCAAGGCAATGGTGGAAGCGAACCGCGCCAGGTTCATCATCAACTCGACGCCGGGCGAAGGCACACTGGTCGAGATCGCCTTTCCCTCCACCCGCGTGCTGGCCGAATAGGCCGGCCACCGCCCGCGCGGCAAAAGAAAAGGCGTCCGGGGGGACGCCTTAAGGGATGGGATTGCTGTCACAACGGGGCTTGAGCGAATTCTGATCCTCCGGGGATGTCGAGGAACGGGATTTCTCCCCTCAAGTTACATGCGACTATCGACGTCGGGCCTTAACAAATCCTTACCGGCCTGGCGATAAATTTACGAATGTGTACCACTCGTGAAATCTAGGTAAATTCGCGCGTCATATCTGGTTAACCATACCGCCTTGGCTCACTCGGCCAGTTGCGGCAGGCTCCTGAACAGCTCCAGCGCTTCGGGATTGGCGAGCGCCTCCTTGTTCTTGATGGCGCGGCCGTGGACAACGTCGCGTACAGCGAGTTCGGTGATCTTGCCCGACTTGGTGCGCGGGATGTCCGTGACGGCAACGATCCTGGCTGGCACGTGACGCGGGCTGGCGCCGTTGCGGATCTTGGTGCGAATGCGCTTTTCCAGATCCTCGTCCAGCACCACTCCGGCGGCCAGGCGCACGAACAGAACGACGCGCACGTCATCGTCGAAATCCTGGCCGATGCACAGCGCTTCCAGGATCTCGGGCATCTGCTCGACCTGGTTGTAAATCTCCGCCGTGCCGATGCGCACGCCGCCCGGGTTGAGCGTCGCGTCCGAGCGGCCATGGATGATGATGCCGTCATGCGCGGTCCATTCGGCGAAATCGCCATGGCACCAGACATTGTCGAAGCGCTCGAAATAGGCCGCCTGGTACTTCCTGCCGTCGGGGTCGTTCCAGAAACCGATGGGCATCGCCGGAAAGGCCCTGGTGCAGACCAGTTCACCCTTCTCCTGCCTGACCGGCCTGCCGTCGTCATCCCAGACGTCGACGGCAAGGCCCAGGCCCGGTCCCTGGATCTCACCCGTCCACACCGGCAGGGTCGGCACGCCAAGAACGAAGCAGGAGACGATGTCGGTGCCGCCGGAGACCGAGGCCAGGTGCACGTCCTTCTTGATGCCGTCATAGACGAAGCGGAACCCCTCCGGCGACAGGGGCGAGCCGGTGGAGGAAATCGCCCGCACGCTCGACAGATCATGCGTGCCAATCGGCTTGAAGCCGCCCTTGCGCACCGAATCGATGAATTTGGCCGATGTGCCGAAGAAGGTCATCTTCTCGGCATCGGCGAAGTCGAACAGCACATTGCCGTCCGGATAGAAGGGCGAGCCGTCATAAAGTAGCAGCGTCACGCCTGAAGCGAGGCCCGACACCAGCCAGTTCCACATCATCCAGCCGCAGGTGGTGAAATAGAACATGCGGTCGCCCTCGACCAAGCCGGCATGCAGCCGGTGTTCCTTGACATGCTGGATCAGCGTGCCGCCGGCGGAGTGGACGATGCATTTGGGTATGCCGGTCGTTCCAGACGAGAACAGGATGTAGAGCGGATGCGAGAACGGCAGTCGCTCGAAGGCCACGGGTTTGACGGCGAACGGCGACAACGCCTCTTCCAGCGCCATTGCCTTGTCGACGGTCGCCGCGACATCGGTCGAGGTGCCGAGATAATCGACGACAAGGACCTTGCGGACAGTGCCAAGCCTGGACGCGACCGCCGCGATCTTGTCACGAACCTCGATCGCCTTGCCATTGTACCAGTAGCCGTCGGGCACGATGAGGATGACGGGCTCGATCTGGCCGAAGCGGTCGAGCACGCCCTGCTCGCCGAAATCGGGAGAGCAGGATGACCAGACCGCCCCGATCGATGCGGCGGCCAGCATCGCGGCAACCGTCTCCGGCATGTTGGGCATCATCGCCGCGATGCGGTCGCCCTTCTTGACCTTCAGCGACAGGAAAAGCTGCTGGAGGCGCGACGTGAGCGCATGCAACTCGTTCCATGACAGCCGACGCTCGACCTTGTCCTCGCCACGAAAGACGATCGCCTCGCCCGAGCCTGTCTTCCGCAACAGGTTTTCTGCGAAATTCAGCGTGGCGTCGGGGAAGAAGGATGCGCCTGGCATCCTGTCGCCATCCACGAGCACACCCGTACCCTTGTCGCCGACAATGCCGCAGAAATCCCAGACCAGGGTCCAGAACCCCTCTCGGTCCTCGACCGACCAGCGGTGCAGTTCGGCGTAGCTGGCGAATGACGTCCCGGCCTTCGCCGCCGCGGCCTGCGTGAATGCCGTCAATGGAGCGGCGTCGATCTGGTCTTGCGTCGGGGTCCAGAGTGGTGCTTCGGCAGCCATGTTCGATCCTCCACGGTCGCCATGGCTTATGCATATCCCGGCGCGACAGGGCAAGATTTTGTTCGGATGAACCCATGGAGTGTGCGCAAATGCCATCGCCGGGCCATAAAGACTTGAAATGCCTCGGCCCTAGGTCGTAGTGACGAATGGTTATACAAGTCGGCCGATTTGTCGGAATGGAAGCATACGGGGCGATATGCCATCATCCTTGATCCGGCGCGGAATATGGGCGATCGGGGCCGCCGCGATCGTCGTCGCGCTGGTCGTCGCCGCCCTGCCGCTGATCGCGTCCACCCGCATCGTGCGCGACCGCATCGCCTGGGAGATGAGCGCCTGGAGCGGCTTCAGGGTTGCCATCGAAGGCTCGCCTCAGATCGAGGTCTGGCCGAAATTCCGGGCAATCCTCACCGATGTGACGCTTTCGCAATGGACGGACCCGGAGGCGCCGCCGGTCGTCGAGGCCGAACGGGTCGAGGTCGACCTTTCCGCCATGGCGGCATTGCAGGGCGACGTGGCGTTCTCGACTGCGCGGCTGGTGCGGCCGACCATCCACGTGCAGCGCACGGCGGGAGGGTTTTTCCTGCCCGCGCGGCCGACCGGCGGACGCATCACGCGATCCATCGACGCGGCGCGCGACGTGGTCAAGGCCGACCCGGCCAAGCCCAATCTCGACAGGCTGCCCACCGAAGCCTTCGGAACGGTTGAGATCCGCGACGGCCGCATGGTGGCTTCCGTCGGCGGCAAGGATGTCGAGATCCTGAGCAGCCTGACCGGCCAGGCGACCTGGGCCGCGATGAACAGCAATGCGACGCTTTCGGCCACCGGCATCTGGCGTGGCGAAAGCGTCACCATCGATGCCGCCTCGCCGAAACCGCTGGTGCTGTTTGCCGGCGGCACGGCGCCGCTGACGCTGTCCTTCAAGGCTGCACCGGCCACCTTCTCTTTCGACGGCACGGCCAGCATGGCGGAAAATGCCTATTTCGATGGCCAGGCCAAATTCTCGGCGCCATCGCTACGGCGCGTCCTGGAATGGTCGCAGGCCGGTATCGCTCCGAGCGCGGCAATCGGCTCGGTCAGCATTTCAAGCAAGATCACGGCCACGGCCAGCCGGGTCAAATTCGACAACACGGCGATCGCCCTCGACAACAACCCCGGAATGGGGGCGCTGGACCTCTCGCTTGGCGAGGCGCAACCGGTGGTGTCCGGCACACTCGCCTTCGACACGCTGGACCTCAGATCGTTTCTATCCGCCTTCACGCCGCTGGCGCCAGCCGGCGGCGCCGTACCGGGCGACGTCGACACCAGCTTCGCCGATCGGATCAACCTCGATCTGAGGCTGTCGGCCGCCCACGCGACGGCCGGCGCCATCCAGCTCAACGACGTCGCCGCCACGGCCCAAGTCAAGGACGGCCTTTCCGTCTTCGACATCTCCGATGCCTCGGCCTTTGGCGGCAATCTGCAGAGCAGCCTTCGCTTCGACCGCAAGCCGGAGGGCACGCAGGTCGAGATCCGGTTGCTGGCTTCCGGCATCGACGGCGGCGCCCTCGGCACGGCGGCGGGAATGACGCGACTGGTGCCCGTCGGTCCGGGTACCGTTTCGGTCATCCTCAAGGGGCCGGGCAGAACCTGGGATTCCATCTTCGACAATGCCGATGGCTCGGTCTCGGCGACCTTCGGGCCGGGTGCGCTGAGCAAGCTCAACCTGCCCGCGTTTCTCAAGCACACCGAACAAGGCGGCTTCTTTGCCCTGGACGACGTGTCCGACGGCACGCTGCCCATCGACAGCGCCGAGATCAAGGCCACCATCTCGAAGGGCGTGGCAAGGATCGACAAGGCCGAGGTGAACTCGGCGAAGACCAAGATCTGGCTGTCCGGCATCGCGTCCTATGCCGGGCGGGGACTGGCCTTGTCCGGCGGCGTCATCCAGGCGGACCAGACGGCGGCGCCGGCCAACGGCCAGCAAGGGCCGAACCAGTCGTCGTTCTTTGTCGGCGGGACATGGAGCACGCCGTTCATTTCGCCGATCAGCCGCGGCGTTTCCGGGGAATAGCCTGGTGGCCGTTCGAGTTCCGGCTTCCCCTGCCCTCAGCCGCGTTGCGCCGCCCGCTCGTCAAGCTGCCGCTGTACCTCGCGACGCTTGTTAACGACCGACGCGACTATGACGCCGATCGCGACGATCGCGATGAGGATCGTGCAGGCGGCGTTGATCTCCGGCGTCACGCCGAGGCGGACCTGGCTGTAGATCTTCATCGGCAGGGTGGTGGCGCCCGGACCCGAGGCGAAGCTGGCGATGACCAGATCGTCGAGCGACAGCGTGAACGCCAGCATCCAACCCGAGACGATGGCCGGCAGGATGACGGGCAAAGTGATCTGGAAGAATGTCTTGACCGGTGTTGCGCCAAGATCCATCGCCGCTTCTTCCAGCGAGCGGTCGAAGCTGATCAGGCGTGACTGAACCACGACCGCGACAAAGCACATGGTGAAGGTGATGTGCGCCAGCGTCACCGTCATCAGGCCGCGATCCATGCCGATGGCGACGAACAGCAGGAGCAGCGACAGGCCGGTGATGACGTCCGGCATCACCAGCGGCGCGAAGATCATGCCGGAGAACAGCACCCTGCCGTGGAAGCGGGTGTAGCGGGTCAGGGCCAGCGCTCCCATCGTGCCGAGAACCGTCGCCACGGTGGCAGACACCAGGCCGACGCGGATGGTCACCCATGCGGCGTCCATCAGGCCCTGATTGTGGAACAGCGACACGTACCACTTTGTCGAGAAACCACCCCAGACCGTGACCAGCTTGGACTCGTTGAAGGAGAAGATGATGAGCAGCACGATCGGCAGATAGAGAAAGGCAAAGCCGAACGTGATCGAGGTGATGTTGAAGCGGCTCCAGTTGCTGTTCATGATGTCACCGATCCATTTCCTGGGCGCGCGCCTGCGCTCGCTGGAAGAGCATGATGGGAACGATCAGCAGCAGGAGCAGGATGACGGCGACGGCCGATGACAACGGCCAATCGCGGTTGGAGAAGAACTCGTTCCACAGCGTCTTGCCGATCATCAGCGTCTGCGATCCGCCGAGCAGATCCGGAATGACGAACTCGCCGACAGCGGGAATGAACACCAGCAGACAGCCGGCGATGACGCCGGGCAGCGACAGCGGAAAGGTGATCTTCCAGAAGGCCGCGGTCGGCGGACAGCCGAGGTCCTTGGCCGCCTCGATCAGCGAATAGTCCATCTTCTCCAGCGAGGAGTAGAGCGGCAGCACCATGAACGGCAGATAGGAATAGACAATGCCTATGAAGATCGCCGTGTAGGTGTTGAGGATCACCAGGGGCTCATTGATGACGTGCAGAGAGAGCAGCAGCTGGTTGAGCAGGCCCTCGGGCTTGAGAATGCCGATCCAGGCGTAGACGCGGATCAGGAACGACGTCCAGAACGGCAGGATCACCAGCATCAGCAATGTCGGCCGGATCGTCGCCGGCGCACGCGCCATGCCGTAGGCCAGAGGGTAGCCGACCAGCAAGGTCAGCACTGTCGAGATGGCGGCAATGATGACGCTGGTCACATAGGCTTTGAAATAGAGGGCGTCTTGCGTCAGCGAGACATAGTTGTCGAAGTTGAGGTCGCGGAACCCGGCGAAGAAGCCGGCAATACCGTCGCTGAAGTCGAGCACCGGCGTATAGGGGGGCATGGCGATCGCCGGCTGCGACAGCGAAATCTTGAAGACGATGATGAACGGGACGAGAAAGAAGAACAGCAGCCAGAGATAGGGGACGAGGATGACAAGGCGGCTGACGAAACCAGCGGCGAGCCTTGTCATGACTGGCTTTGCAGGAGCGGCCTGGACGGTTGTGTCGGCAATGGCGGTGTTGGACATGGCCGCCCCCTACCGTGTCAGGACGACGCCGGCATCGGGCCGGAATGAAACCCAGGCGCGGTCGTTCCAGGTCAGGGGGTCCTCGGTGACACGGGCCGCGTTCATGGTGCTCGCCCTCACCACCTGACCGTCGTCCAGCC
This sequence comes from Mesorhizobium sp., assembly GCF_041661565.1. Taxonomy (GTDB): domain Bacteria; phylum Pseudomonadota; class Alphaproteobacteria; order Rhizobiales; family Rhizobiaceae; genus Mesorhizobium. The sequence continues at coordinate 20,381 of NZ_JBAZUD010000045.1, read as the reverse complement.
TGACATGATAGACCGTCATATCGCCGAGATAGGCGATGTCGTAGACCTCGCCCTCGATCGCGTTGACCGCCTCGGCCGGCTTTTTCGACGACACTTTGATCTTTTCCGGCCTGATAGCGAAAGTGACGGCCGCTCCGGCGGTGGCATTGCCGGCGTTCTCCGTGCGGATGGTGATGCCGTTGCCGGCATCGATGCTGGCAATGCCGGTCTCGCCACGCGCGATCTTGCCGTCGAACATGTTCACATTGCCGACAAAACCCGCAACGAAGCGTGACGCCGGCGCCTCATAGACTTCGGCCGGCGTAGCCACCTGCATCACCTCGCCCTTGTCGATGATGGCTATCCTATCGGCCATGGTCATCGCCTCTTCCTGGTCGTGGGTGACGACGACGAAGGTGAGGCCGAGATTCTGCTGCAGGTCCATCAATTCGAACTGGGTTTCCTCGCGCAGCTTCTTGTCGAGCGCGCCCAGCGGCTCGTCGAGCAGCAGCACCTTCGGTCGCTTGGCGACTGATCGGGCGAGCGCGACCCGCTGGCGCTGGCCGCCGGAGAGCTGGTGTGGCTTGCGCTTGGCGAACTGCTCGAGCTTGACCAGCTTGAGCATTTCGGAGACGCGCTTTTCGATATCGGGCGCCGGCATGCCTTCCTGCTTGAGGCCAAAGGCGATGTTCTTCTCGACGGTCATATGCGGGAACAGGGCATAGGACTGGAACATCATGTTGACGGGCCGGCGATAGGGCGGGATGCCCCGCATGTCATGGCCATCGAGCAGGATGCGGCCGGCCGTCGGCTCCTCGAAGCCGGCGAGCATCCTGAGCAGCGTCGACTTTCCGCAACCGGACGCGCCGAGCAGTGCGAAGAATTCGCGCTCGAATATGGTCAACGACAGATTGTTGACGGCGGTGAAGTCACCGAATTTCTTGGTGACGTTTTCAAACTGGATGTATGGCTTGGCGTTCGGATCAATCCACGGCGCGAAATCCCTGCGGATGCTGCCAAGCGATTTCATGTCCCCACTCCGTCCTGATTCTTCTTGCCCCTGATAGAATTTGGTCCCGGCGGGTGAACGCCGGGACCTGTCGGATTGCTTATTGACCGGTAACGATCTTGGTCCAGGTGCGCGTTATGATGCGCTGCGTCTTGGGATCGTAAGGCGCTACCGTATAGAGCTTCTTGATCGTCTCGGGATCAGGATAGACGGAAGGATCTTCCAGCAGTGCCTTGTCGACAAACTGCTGCGAAGCCTTGTTGCCGTTCGCGTAGAGCACATAGTTCGAAGACTTGGCGATCACTTCCGGCTTCATCATGTAGTTGAGGAATTCGATCGCCTCGGCTGGGTGCGGTGCATCGGCGGGAATAGCCATCTGGTCGAACCACATCTGGGCGCCTTCCTTGGGCACCGAATAGCCGATTTCCACGCCTTGCTTGGCTTCGACCGCGCGGTTGCGGGCCTGGAAGACGTCGCCCGAATATCCAACCGCCAGGCAGATATCGCCGTTGGCGAGCGCGTTGATGTATTCGGATGAATGGAATTTGCGAATGAAGGGCCGGACCTTCAGCAAAGCGTCCTGCGCCTTGGCGATATCGTCGGCGGAGGTGCTGTTCGGATCGAGACCGAGATATTTCAGTGCCGCCGGGATGATGTCGGCAGGCGAATCCAGAACATAGACACCGCAATCCTTCAACTTTGCCAGGCTTTCCGGATTGAAGAACACATCCCAGCTGTCGATCTTGTCGGTGCCGAGCGCGGCCTGCACCTTCTTGGTGTTGTAGCCGATGCCGACCGTACCCCACATGTAGTTGATCGAATACTCGTTGCCGGGGTCATACTTCGCGGTCCGCTCCGAAACGGTGTCCCACATGTTGGAGAGGTTCGGCAATTTCGACTTGTCGAGCTTCTGGAATACGCCGGCCTGGATCTGGCGCGCGAGGAAGTTGCCGCTGGGCACGACGACGTCGTAGCCGCTGCCGCCGGCAAGCAGCTTGGTTTCCAGGATCTCGTTGGAATCGAAGGTGTCGTAAACGACCTTGATGCCGGTTTCCTTGGTGAAATCATCGATGATCGAACTGTCGATATAGTCCGACCAGTTGAAGACGTTGACGACACGATCCTCCGCATGGCCCGCGACAGTTAACAGCGTCAGAAATGCCGAGGTTGCCGAAAGCCAGAGCGCTTTACGGATCATGCTATTTCTCCTTTGGTGAATGTTCCATCGCCGGTTCGTCGCGGACCCCGCGGGACCGGGCATTTGTTTCAGACTATTGAGCTTTTCAGGATGCGACAAGCGCGAACTGCCGACCCCATGGGAGGGCCAGGATGAGCAGCCGATGGTGGTTCTTGCTTCAGGCCGCGGCTTGGCCGGCGTGCCGATGACGTCAGAGGCTTTCGCCGCCGCATTGTCGGGGATACGACGATGAGGTCCGGTCTCGATCTGACCGGCGAAGAGACTTGGCAAGATACGCCTGTCATGTCTGGGTTGCCGTTTTGCGAGCCTGCCCGCCCGGCCGCGACGTTGTCAATGGCAAAGCCGTTTATCGCGTCAATTGGGCAATGACATTCCGGTGACCCCTGCCCGGGCGGGCCGTGTCTGGCGCTTGAACTCGAAGCCGATATGAATGAGCAGCGCCGTTACCACCACCGCGCCGCCGATGATGGTGCGTCCGGAGGGCACCTCGGCGTGGATGAGCCAAACCCATATCGGCCCAAGGATAGGCTCGAACGTTCCGAGCAGCGCCGCGATCGCCGCGGGGATCAGCCGCGCTCCGGTGGCGAAGAACGCGAGGCCCATGCCGAGATTGACCACGCCGAACGCAAAGAGGAACCCCATGTCGCTGGCCGAAACCCTCAAGGTCGAAGCCTGCGATGCGGCTAACCCTGCCGCCAGGATGGTTCCCAGACAGGTCGCCGGGGTCATTCGCACGCTGGAGAACCGCCGGGTGATGACGGTGGCGATGGAGAACATCAACGCGATCAGCAAAGCCAGTCCGTCGCCGATCGGCGATACGGTGCCGTCCAGTGATTCCGAGACCATGATGGCGACGCCGGTGATGACCGCGGCAATCGCCAGCCATGTTGCGACACCAACCCTTTCGCGAAACAAGATCCAGGCAAACAGCGCGGCCAGCAACGGCACGCCTGCCTGCATCAGCAGGATGTTGGCGACGGTCGTATAGGCAAGCGCCACGATGAAGGCGGTCGATGCGGTGGCGAAGCAGGCCCCGACGGCAAGGCCGGGAAGGCCCATATCGCGGAACAATCTCAGCGTGCCGCGCCAGCCGTCGCGCCAGATCATGAAGCAGACCAGGAAGGCTGCCGCCCAGAGGGAGCGCCAGAAAATAATCGTCCAGCTGTCGCCGATGGCGATGAAGCGGGCGATGGTACCGCCGAAACTCCACATCAAAGCCGACAGGAAGACCAGCAGGAAGCCAATGCGTTCCTCCCGTTGCGAGACGGTCGACGAAACAATGATCGGCGACGATGCGGTGTCGGTCATGGGCGCGACTGTCGAGCTTTTGTGGACGGGACGATGCGCAAGGGACGACAAAAAGATACCCTGTTCGCGTAGTGCAAAGACACGCACCGGGCGTGAGCCAGAGCCCGGCGACAATGGGGGCACATCGCCCCGGCGTCGTCATTTGCCGTTACTGGAAATCGAAGGCACTCAGGCCCGTCACCATTTCGTCGAGGCCAAGCGGGCGCGTCACGGGCGGTTCGGCGCGCGCCAGGCAGCCGACGCGTTCGCACAGCCGGCAAGCCGGCCCGACCAATGTCGCCGAGGCGGCGCCCAATCCCGCCTTCGTCGAGGCAGCGACGCCGGGCAGCGCCGCGCCGTAGACGATATCGTTACGAAAGCCGATGTCGCAGCCGAGCAGCAGCGCCGTGCGGCGCGGACGCTCCGAAAACGCCCCCTGCGGTCCTTCAAGCGTGCGTGCGATGCAGAGGAATCGCGCGCCGTCGGGCATCTCCACGGCCTCGACGAAGATCTGACCTGGCTGGGTGAAGGCGAAATAGACCGGCAGCTTGGGACAGGCGCCTCCGAAGCGGCTTTGCGGAAAGCCCTCGCTGCCCGCCCTGCGGAAGCGATTGCCGCCATTGTCGACCTCCAGCATGAAGAACGGCACGCCGGCCGAGCCCTGGCGCCGCAGCATGGTCAGCCGGTTCGCCGCCTGCTCGAAGGAGACACCGAAGCGCGAACGCAACACGTCGACGTCGTATCGGGCGCGGACGGCTGCCGTGAGAAAAGCCTGATATGGCATCATCACCGCATGCGCCGCATAACGGCCGAGTTCGAAACGGGCGAGACGGCGCGCCTCGTCCGTGGTCAGCCCCAGCGCCTGGATCTCGCCGGCGACCGCGACCGACATGCGGATCAGGCACGCTTCCATCGCGACTTCGCGCAGCTGGTCGAAAGGCGACAGGCGTTCCGACAGGAACAGGCGTTGCGAATGGCGGTCGTAACGGCGGCGCCAGTTCGGCATGGTGGATACCGGCAGCACCTTGACCACGATGCCATATTCGCGCTTCAGCCAGGCTTTCAGCGCGCCGAACAGATCATCGCCAGGATCAAGCACCGAGGTGAACGCCGCAGCCTCCTCCTCGAGAGCGGCGAAATGGTTGGGCCTGCGCTCGAAAACCTCATGCACCTCGTCGATCGGCAGGCGGGCCCCGGCAAGCGCCGTCGCCCTGCCCTCGTGCGCCAGAAGCTCGTTCAGGTCGGACAGGCGCTCGGCCTGCTCGCGATAGGCACGAAACAGCTTGATCATCGCCGCGGACGCATTGGGCGCTGCCTCGGCAAGCTCGATCAGTTCCTGGTCACCGGGCAACTCCCCGACCAGCAGAGGATCGCCGAACACCTCCTTCAGGGCAGCGACGGCACCCCTGGCCTCGCCTTGCAACTCGTGCGGATCGACCTTGTAGATGGACGCCAGTTTGAGGATCAGCTGGACCGTCAGCGGCCGCTGGTTGCGCTCGATCAGGTTGAGGTAGGACGGAGAGATGCCGAGACCTTCGGCCATCGCCGTCTGGGTCAGGCCCTTGGCGTTGCGGATGCGGCGGATACGCGGTCCGGCGAAGATCTTCTGGTCAGCCATCGAGCGCCATTGACAGAACTTTACACGGCATTCGCGGCGGCCCCCATATGGCGCTTTGACAATCGTGACAAGTTTACAGCCCCGTTCTGTCAAACACAATACAGATTTTCCCTTATATCGGGACGGATTTGTTGAATTCTCTGGCTCTCCTCGCGCCGTTGTGTAAATCCAGTCAAATACACGGACGCGGCAAGCGAGTGTCCGGACAGAGCAGAGCATTCGGAGAAGAGACCATGACCGATTTTTACAAACTCGTCCCGTCGGCGCCGGAAGGTCGCTTCGACGGCGTTGAACGGCCCTATTCGCCGGAGGATGTGAAGCGGCTGCGCGGTTCGGTGCAGATCCGCCAGAGCCTCGCCGAAATGGGCGCCAACCGGTTGTGGAAGCTCATCCACGAGGAGGATTTCGTCAACGCTCTCGGCGCCATGTCCGGCAACCAGGCGATGCAGCAGGTGCGCGCCGGACTGAAGGCGATCTACCTGTCGGGCTGGCAGGTCGCCGCCGACGCCAACACCGCCTCGGCGATGTATCCGGACCAGTCGCTTTATCCGGCCAATGCGGCGCCGGAACTCGTCAAGCGCATCAACCGCACGCTGCAGCGTGCCGACCAGATCGAAACGTCCGAAGGCAACGGGTTGTCGGTCGAGACATGGTTCGCGCCGATCGTGGCCGATGCGGAAGCCGGCTTCGGCGGGCCGCTGAACGCCTTCGAGATCATGAAGGCGTTCATCGAAGCAGGCGCCGCCGGCGTCCACTACGAGGACCAGCTGGCTTCGGAAAAGAAATGCGGCCATCTCGGCGGCAAGGTGCTGATCCCGACGGCGGCGCATATCCGCAACCTCAACGCCGCGCGCCTGGCGGCCGACGTGATGGGCACGGCGACCCTGGTCATCGCCCGCACCGACGCGGAAGCGGCGAAGCTGCTGACTTCCGACATCGACGAACGCGACCAGCCGTTCGTCGACTACGGCGCCGGGCGCACCGTGGAAGGCTTCTATCACGTCAGGAACGGCATCGACCCCTGCATCGCCCGCGCCATCGCCTATGCCCCGTTCGCGGACCTGATCTGGTGCGAGACCTCGAAGCCGGATCTCGCACAGGCCAGGAAATTCGCAGAGGGCGTGCGCAGGCATCACCCCGACAAGCTGCTCGCCTACAATTGTTCACCGTCGTTCAACTGGAAGAAAAACCTCGATGACGCCACGATCGCCAAATTCCAGAGGGAACTCGGCGCGATGGGCTACAAGTTCCAGTTCATCACGCTCGCCGGCTTCCACCAGCTCAATTACGGGATGTTCGAACTCGCTCGCGGCTACAAGGCACGCCAGATGAGTGCCTATTCCGAGTTGCAGGAGGCGGAGTTCGCGGCGGAGGCCAATGGCTACACCGCGACCAAGCACCAGCGCGAAGTCGGCACCGGCTATTTCGACGCGGTGTCGATGGCGATCACTGGCGGACAGTCCTCAACCACCGCCATGCACGAATCGACCGAGCATGCGCAGTTCAAGCAGGCCGCAGAATAAGCAGACAGAAGACCACAGAGGGAACGCCCGACAGGGCTCGATACGCAAGGAGAAGAACGATGGCATCGATCAGCCGAGTCAAGGAACGCGCCGAGGAACAATCCTCGACGATGAGCGTCGATCAGCAGGCAACAATCCGCATGCTGGCCAATGATTTGCACCGCCTCAACCAATCGGTGATGAAGGCGGTCGAGGCCGGCGTCTCCGTCGAGCTCGTGCGCTCGGCGCGGCACCATGGCGGTGACGGCAATTGGGGGGACCTGCTGATCCCGGTGATCGTCACGCAACAGCAGGGGCACGGCTGATGGAAGGCTGCCCAACCAGCCTTTACCCGCGCGATCTCTGCGTCGGTGAATTTACTTATCGGTGAACATGTTTTGTAGACAGTTCAGTACAGTAGTACTGCTTGAATTCACTGCCAGCCAGAAGGGTTTCGACGCCTTTATTTCAACTTGACACGGGCCCCGATCTCACGCCAATTGCTGCCAGATTTCAACTCTGCATTGAAATAGGGGCGAACTCTTGGCTGGCTTGGGTGTGCAGTGAATCGCGACGGCGAGACTCCAAGGCATTTGACCGTGGTGGGCCGCGACGCAAGCGTCGAGGCGATCCGCGATGCCTCACAGGTTCTTGTCGTCGGGCGATCGCCAATCAACCGCGTCGTCATCTCCAAGATCGTCGAGCGATCCGGGCTCAGGCCGATCTCGGAATCTCCCGACACAGCGGCAAAGGCCCTGCGAGCCCTGGTGCCCGGCGCCATCATCCTTGACGGCGGCGCCGACAACAAGGATTGCGACAATCTGTTGTCCAGCATCGATGCCTTGCGGCGTGCCTCGGGAAAATCGCTGCCACCTGTAATCCTCCTGTCGAACAGGACAGGCACGCCGCAGAGCCTGGACCTGTCGACTGTCGTCGACGCGGTGGTCGCCAAGCCGATCACACCCGAAAGGCTGCAGCCGGTGATCGACCGCCTGACCAATCGCTAGCGCGATCAAGAGGCAGAGCCCGCAATCGTCCTTCCGCGATGGCGCGGAACAAGCGGTCCATATCCAGTTCAGCCGGGGTTCGTGATGGCCTCGATCAGCCCGGGCAATTGCGCGAGATCGGATATCTGGCGGAATCTCGGGGCTTCGACCGGCGCCTCGACATGTTCCAGCACCCAGGTCAGTTCGTGCGGGACATGGACACCCCAGCCGCCGGCCTCGATGGCAGGCACCACGTCGGACTTCAGCGAATTGCCGACCATCATGCTTCTCGACGCGCCGTCGCCATGCCGGCTGAACACGCGGGCATAGGTGGCTGCATTCTTGTCGCTGACGATCTCGACCGCATCGAACAAATCACCGAGGCCGGATCCGGCCAGCTTGCGCTCCTGGTCGAAGAGATCGCCCTTGGTGATCAGCACGAGTCGGAATGCGCCGGCGAGCTTCTCCACCGTTTCGCGCGCATGCGGCAAGGGCTCGATCGGATGGCTGAGCATGTCGCGGCCGGCATCGAGTATCTCCGATATGACCAAGGTCGGAACGCGGCCCTGGGTGACCTCGATCGCCGTTTCGATCATCGACAGCGTGAAGCCCTTGATGCCGAAACCATAGACCGCAAGATTGCGTCTCTCCGCCTCCAGCAATCGTGCCGAAATGTCTCCCGCCTCGGCATGATCGGCAAGCATCGCCGCGAACCGTTTCTCGGTCATGCGGAAGAACTGCTCGTTCTGCCAGAGCGTGTCGTCGGCGTCGAAGCCGATCGTGGTCAGGGACTGCATGATTTCTCCCGTCATGACCGTGGTGAAGTGGACGTCGTTATCAGGCGCTGCTAGCAAGAGGAATATAGAGTGTGCGTGGACATGCCGAAAACCAGTTCCTGAAAGATGACCTCGAGCGGCTTCTGCTGAGCTCGAAAGAGGGCACGCCGACCGAGGTGATCAACGGGATTCGCGATCTCGGCATGGGCCACGAGACAGGCGAGGCCCTGCTCGACAACCATCCGGAATTCTTTGCCTATCAAGCCGCCTTGACGCGGACCTTCGCCGAGATGGTCCATGCGCAGGACATCGCCGAGATCGGACAGATGCTGGGCGATGATCTGCATGGCGCGGCGAGCTTCGGACAGATCGCGGCCGAGAAAAACAATATCTATCCGCTTTCCGGCAAGGGCATCATCAACACCAGGCTCAGGGACCTGTGCGGCGAGACCTGGGATCTGCGTCAATCCTGGTTTCTGGCCACGCCACAGCGCGGATGGCGCGGGATCTACGCCTCGGCCCTGCGCCGGTGGCTTGGACGCACTGCTCATCAAGGCCATGTGAGCGCGACTGTCCACGCGTCCGGCCTTTCGCCCGGCTTGCCCTTCCCTTCCATGACCCGCAACGGCTATACTCCGAAATCCGCAACCCAATCTGGTGAATGATGCCGCCTGCAAAAAAGGAAGTCCGTCCGTCGAGCCGCGGAGGACGGGCGCGCACGCCTGCCTTCGTGAAAAACCTGCGTGGCGTGAAGAACTGGAAAGAAGTCAGCGAATGGCTGGAATGGCGCGGCATCGAGGACATCGAATGCATCACGCCCGACCAGGCCGGGGTTGCGCGCGGCAAGATGATGCCGTCCAAGAAGTTCACGTCCAACACCTCGCTGGCCTTGCCGTCCGCTGTCTTCATGACGACGATTTCCGGCGGTTATCCCGAGGATGGCAACGGCTTTCACTATCCCGAGGATGACGGCGACCTCAAGCTGATGCCCGACCTGTCGACGCTGACGGTCGTGCCCTGGGAAGAAGACCCGACCGCCGCCGTCATCTGCGACCTCGTCCACCAGGACGGCCGCTCGGTCGAGTTCACGCCGCGAAACGTGCTGAAACGCGTGGTCGCCGCCTACGACAAGCGCGGGCTGAGGCCGGTGGTGGCTCCCGAGATCGAGTTCTACCTGGTGCGCAAGAACCCCGATCCGGACTATCCTCTCACGCCGCCTGTCGGCCGTTCCGGACGGGCGATCGGCGGCGGCGCCGGTTATTCGATCGCCGGCGTCAACGAGTTCGACGAACTGATCGACGACATCTACCACTTCTCCGAAAGCCAGGGTCTGGAGATCGACACGCTCATCCACGAGGAAGGTGCGGGCCAGCTCGAGATCAATTTGCGCCATGGCGACCCGATCGAACTGGCCGACCAGGTGTTCATGTTCAAGCGCACCATCCGCGAGGCGGCGCTCAAGCACGAGATCTATGCCACCTTCATGGCCAAGCCGATCCAGGGGCAGCCCGGCTCGGCCATGCATATCCATCAGTCCATCATCGACAAGAAGACTGGCCAGAACATCTTTTCGGCCGAGGACGGGTCGGAAACCGAGGCCTTCTTCCATTTTATCGGCGGCATGCAGAAGCATGTGCCGAACGCGCTCGTCATGTTCGCGCCCTACGTCAATTCCTATCGCCGGCTGACGCAATCGGCCTCGGCTCCGGTCAACAACAAATGGGGCTATGACAACCGCACGACGGCGTTTCGCGTGCCGCGCTCCGATCCGGCGGCACGGCGCGTCGAAAACCGCATCCCCTCATCCGACGCCAATCCGTATCTGGCGCTGGCGGCGTCGCTTGCCTGCGGGCTGATCGGCATCACCAACAAGATCAAGGCCGAGCCTCCCGTCCTGACCACCGCCAACGCGCACGAGATCGACCTGCCGCGCAGCCTGCTCGAAGCCGTCGACCTGTTCGAGGCCGACGAGGAACTCTGCGCGCTGCTGGGCAAGTCCTTCGCCGCGACCTATGCGGCGATCAAGCGGGCGGAATTCGAGACCTTCATGGAAGTGATCAGCCCGTGGGAGAGGGAATATCTGCTGTTGAATGTTTAGGGGAGTAAGGCAGTAGGGCAGTAGGGCAGTAGGGCAGCAGACGATGGCGAAGATCGAATCGTACAGAGATTTGATCTTCTGGCAGCAGGCCATGGACCTAGCTATATCGATATACGAAGCGACAAGAACATGGCCGAAGGAAGAGAGGTATGGATTGACAGCTCAGCTACGCAGAGCGGCCACATCCGTGCCTGCCAACATCGCCGAGGGTTATGGGCGAGAAAGCCGAGCTTCCTACCAGCAATTTCTCAGGATTGCGCAGGGATCACTTAAAGAGATGGAGACCCATCTGATGATTGCGCGACGCGTCGGAATCACCTCGCAAGAGGTCGCCGAAGGATTGATGAGCCGGAGTGAGAGCGTGGGAACGCTGTTGCGGCTTCTGATCCGCAAATTGTCACCCGAATAACTCCACCTACTGCCCTACTGCCCTACTGCCCTACTGCCCTACTGCCCTACTGCCCTACTGCCCTACTCCCCTGTGAGCATCATGCCCTACCAGTCCCCCATCTCCCCCGGCCGTTCCTGGTATGAGGACACTTCGGGGCCAAGACCCGAATATCCCGCGCTTGACGGCGACCGGACATGCGACGTCGTTGTCATCGGCGGCGGCTTTACCGGGCTGTCGGCGGCCGCGCACCTTGCCAAGGCGGGCACCAATGTCGTGCTGATCGAGGCGCATCGCCTGGGTGATGGCGCATCCGGCCGCAATGGCGGCCAGTTGGGCACCGGCCAGCGCGCCTGGGTGGAGGAACTGGAAGCCGAATACGGCTTCACCCGCGCCAAGGCGCTGTTCGATCTCGCCGAGGAGGCGAAGGCGCATCTCATCGAATTCGCCGCCGCCAACCAGATCGACATCGACTATACGCCTGGCCAGATGTCGGTGGCGCACAAGCCGCGCTATGTGGACGACTACAAGGCGCATGCCGAGATCATGGCGAGCCGGTTTTCCTACCCGCATGTTTCGTTCATGGATGCCAAGGAGACGGCGGAGCGGCTGGGCTCGACCGCCTATTTCGGCGGAACGCGCGACACCGGCACCGGCCACATCCACCCGATGAAGCTGGTGATCGGCACGGCGCGGGTGGCGGCGCAAGCGGGCGCGCAACTTTTCGAGGAGACGCCTGCGGCCGCGATCATGTCCAGCGGCGGCAAGGTGAAGGTTTCGACGCCGAGAGGCACGGTGTCGGCGCAGAAATGCCTGATCGCGGCCAATGCCCATGGCGGCGCGCTCGAGCCGGTGAGCGCCGCGCGCATCATGCCGATCGGCTCGTTCATCGGCGCGACCGTGCCCCTGGGGGCTGATTCGACGGTGCTGCCAGGCGGCGAGGCGGTCGACGATTCCCGCTTCGTGGTCCGCTACTTCCGCAGGTCGAAGGACGGAAGGCTGCTGTTCGGCGGGCGCGAGATCTATGGCGTCAACGATCCGAAGGACATCCACATCCACATCCGCCGCCAGATCACGGAGCTTTACCCAGCATTGAAGGATGTCGAGATCACGCATGGCTGGGGCGGTTATGTCGGCATCACCGTTCCGAGGAAGCCTTTCGTGCGGGAAGTGATGCCCAACGTCATCTCGGCGGGCGGCTATTCGGGCCACGGCGTCATGCTTTCGAACTTCTTCGGCAAGCTCTATGCCGAAACCGTTGCCGGCAACCGCGACCCGCTCAAGCTGATCGAGGATCTCAAAATCCCGCCATTCCCCGGCGGCCGGCGCCTGCGCGCGCCTTTGCTTTTCCTCGCGCTGAACTGGTTTGCGCTGCGCGACAGGATCTAGGCCGAACCGCGTGATCCCTGTAATATTCCTGTAACATTTGTTGCCGACGCCAGACATTGCGCAATCCCCGGCAAAGGCGCAGACTCTGCCAAGGGCGCAGTGATGCCACAATCACCGGCGAAGGATGCCGGCCTTGGGCGATCAACGGGGAATTCGCGGGCTTGCCCGCTTTGGTTTCTTGGGACCGATGCAGATCCGGCAGCTGTTTCTCGGCTGGCTGATCGAGAGAACATCGGCCCGCTTATGGAGGTGGCAAGACGTGAGAGAGCCCTTCAGTTTCGGTACGCCGGAACGTCGGCGCTTTGCCATGCAGTTCGGGTACGACATGCGGCCGTCCTTCTGGCAGGAGGTCCGTTCGAACTCGCATCTGGTGATCGCCGCGGTCGGCACCGCGGCCCTGCTTGGCGTTGCCGCGGTGGCGCTTTGGCTGGCGATGCCCGCCGGTGAAAGGCAGGCGCTGGCAAGCGCAGAGCAGACGGTCCCGGCCGTTCCGGTGAAGACGACGAAAATCGCCCCGGCGGGAACTGCCGTTGCGGCGACAGCCACGCCTCGGACAGCGCGCAAGTCCAACGAGGTTTCGCCAAAGGTGGCGGCGGCGGAAGCGACCATCCCGGCGCTCGCGGCCAATGATCCCCGCTGGACCGGAGCCGGGCCGAAGGCGGCTTCCACGGCAGCCGATGCCCATCAAGGGGTTTCCGGCCAGGTGGCAAACCAGGCTCAGCCGGCGACGGACAAGGCGGCGGCATTCGCGCCTTCATCGGGCGATACCAATGCGACCGCCGAACTCGACAAGGTCGCCGCACCCGCCGCCACGGCGGCCGGCACTCCGGACGACGCTCAGACCGCCGCCATCCCCAAGGCGCAGCCGGCGACCGGGGACGACGCCGGCAAGGCCAAGCCTGCAAATGCCGCAGCCGCAGGCAGCGGACGGATCGTCAGGGCCGTCACCATGCGCAGTGGGCCCAAGAAGAACGCGGCGGCCATCGAGACCATCCCGGCCAGAACGTCCGTGCAGGTGCTGAGCTGCAAGCAATGGTGCCAGATCGTCCATAACGGCAAGACCGGCTGGATCTACAAGAGCTACATCAAGACCTGAGCCTGACTGCTGCCAGGGGAAGCGCCGACGCGGCATCGGCCGCGGCAAGCGCGCGACACCCGGCGCTCAAGCCGGCACCTGCTACGGTCATTCGCCGGTTCCGAGACCGAACAGACGTTGGAACCGACGCCGCCGTTTCAATCGTCGGCGCTGCTCGACGAGGCCACGATGCTGTTCAAAGGGGATTCCATAGAGGCCGCACTGCTGGCATCCCTCCGTTTTGCCGCAGACCGGAACCCAGCACTGGACGTCGTGGGTCCATGCAAGCGGCACACGTTCTAGATGAAGATTGGAAGAACTCTTCAACAAGATCAATTCGCCAGGCGCTGCTGTCCGCCGGACATAATCCGAGACCTCTTTGGGCGTGCGCAGTTCGACGAAGCGGCCAGTATCGCGATCGGCTTGGCTAGCTTTCGAGCGATGCGCATGCTCGCCGACATAGATCACCTGGTTCGCGATCTCACGCACGCTCTTATAGGCGCGGGCATACTTTGCGTTCGAATCGCTAAAGTCAGACAGTTGTCCAAGCACGACGCGCTTGTCGCCAAGGGTTGATTTTGCCACCATATCCAGAGCCAGTTGCAGCGAATGCCAAGGCGCCTTGACGGAGTCCACGATGAAGTGCGGCCCGCCCTCCGGGATGATCACCTGGCACCGATTCTCTATCGGTTGAAACGTTTCGATCCTATCCTTTACTGTCTGCGCAGGGAGTCCAAGTTCAAGGGCCGTAGCCGCAGCCGCGACCGTCGGCAGCCAGAAATGCTCCCCTGGGAAGGGAGTTTTGAGGTCAAGGACGCCGCCGCGCCAGTGCAATTTGAAGCTGAGCAAGCGGGGGTATTCGGCCCTGACCTCGGTGACCCGATAGTCGGCGGCTTCCGACTCGCCGAATGTGACGAAGCGTTGCGTGTTGCCGGAGGCCATGGCCAACACATTCGGATCATCGGCATTGAGCACGGCAAGGCCGCCCGGTTCCAGCGACTCGACCAAGGCGCCCTTTTCACGAGCGACATTCTCCAATGTTCTGAATCTGGAGACATGCTCGAGCCGGATCATTGTGACGACGGCAACCTGGGGCCGCAATGTTTGCGCCAACGGCTTGATGGAATTGACCGCGGATACCGACACTTCCACGACCACGTAGTTTACGCCACGGATCCGGTGCGAAAGCATCTTCGACAGCATCTTCAGCGAATGAAAAAGCAGCTCAGTATGGACCGAACCGTGGCCGGCCAAGATATGCCCAAGCAGCGCCGTTGTGGTCGATTTACCCGAACTACCTGTTATGCCGATGAAAGTCGCCTTACTTTTTGAGCGTGCACGCCTTGCCCCGTAAGCCCTGAGGCGTTGCCCCAAGCTTTCGCGAATTTTCCGCAATTTCACTTTAATCATGCCGCCATATGCCTCGGGCTAGCAGCTTTATGCCTTCGCGCGGGTGATCAAGTCAAACCGCACGCATGTGTCGCCCAGACCAACTCAGATGCAGCGGCCGCCGTCGACTTCCAGCGCCACGCCGGTGATGAAGGCGGCCTCGTCCGACGCCAGCCAGAGCGCGGCGTTGGCGATATCGAGCGGCGTCGAAAGCCGGCCGAGCGGGATCGACGCGCGGAACTTCTCACGGATCTCCGGCGTGTCGGCGCCCATGAATTTCTCCAGCATGCCGGTCTCGCCGGCAACCGGGCAGAGACAATTGACGCGGATGTTCTTCGGCGCCAGTTCCACCGCCATCGACTTGGTGGCGGTGATCGCCCAGCCCTTCGACGCATTGTACCAGGTGAGACCTGGCCGCGGCCGCAAACCGGCGGTCGAGGCCGTGGTCAGGATGACGCCGCCGCCCTGACCCTCCATGATCGGCACCACGACGCGCGCCGCATGGTAGATCGCCTTCATGTTGACGGCCGTGATGAGGTCGAAGGTCTCCTCATCGACCTTGAGCATGTCGCCGTTGCGGTGGGTGAAGCCGGCATTGTTGACCATGATGTCGATGCGGCCGAAGGCACTCTTCGCGGCATGGATCATCTCGTCGAATTCGGACCGCAACGAAACATCCGTCTGGGTCCAGATCGCCGCGGCGCCGATCTCACCGGCGACACGCTCCGCGCCCTTGGCATTGAGATCGGCGACGACGACCCTGGCGCCTTCCTCGGCAAAGCGCCTGGCGATCCCTTCGCCGAAGCCCGACGCGGCGCCGGTGACGACGGCAACCTTGTTTTCAAGACGCATGTGGTTTCCGTCCATGGCTGGAGGTGAGCGACATGGTGCCGGCGCGCCAAGTCGCGGCTATCGGCACGGGTGGTTGAAGATACGTGACCATTGCCTATTTCGCCTTTGGCTTTCGTCTGGTTCCCGTTCTATGCTGCAACTGCGAAGGCCTTCGCGCCCGCGCCTGTCGACAAGCCTCCGGGTCATCGGGCTGTCAAGGGCAGGCGAATACACTCAGATGTGACCACCAATGGCACTGGAAAATTTAAATCGATTAGATTATATCAGCCGCGTACTTGCGACCGGCGTCACAGCGGACAGACAATGACCAGCCAGATCATCCCCGTCGATCCTTTCGACTTCATCATTTTCGGCGGCACCGGCGACCTGTCGGAACGCAAGCTGCTGCCCTCACTCTATCATCGCCAGCGCGACCACCAATTCTCCGAGCCGACGCGCATCATCGGCACGTCGCGTTCGAAGATGACCGACGCGGAGTTCCAGGCCTTTGCCAAACAGGCGATCTCGGAGCATGTCAAACCGGCCGACATCGACGCCAAGGAACTGAAGACCTTCCTTGCCCGGCTTTCCTACATTTCGGCGGACGCGACCACCGGAGCCGGCTTCGACAAGCTGAAGAAGGCAATCGGCGACAGCAACAGCATCCGGGCTTTCTATCTTGCGGTGGCGCCGGCGCTTTTCGGGGACATCTCGCACAAGCTGAAAGAGCATGACCTGATCACGCCGAACTCGCGCATCGTGCTGGAGAAACCGATCGGGCGTGACCTCGCCTCGGCGCGCACGCTCAACGATCTGGTCGGCGACAATTTCCAGGAAAGCCAGATCTTCCGCATCGACCACTATCTTGGCAAGGAGACGGTGCAGAACCTGATGGCGCTGCGCTTTGCCAACGCGCTCTACGAGCCGCTGTGGAACTCCGCCCATATCGACCATGTGCAGATCACCGTGGCCGAGACCGTGGGGCTGGAAGACCGCGTCACCTATTACGACAAGGCCGGCGCACTGCGCGACATGGTGCAGAACCACATGCTGCAGCTCTTGTGCCTCGTCGCCATGGAAGCGCCGTCGTCGATGGACGCCGACGCGGTGCGCGACGAGAAACTGAAGGTGCTGCGCGCGCTCAAGCGCATCAATGGCATCGAGGCGCCGAAGCAGACCGTGCGGGGGCAGTACCGCGCCGGGGCCTCGGCCGGTGGCCCGGTCAAGGGCTATGTCGAGGAACTGGGCCACGACAGCAATACCGAGACCTTCGTCGCCATCAAGGCCGAGATCGGCACCTGGCGCTGGGCGGGTGTGCCGTTTTACCTGCGGACCGGCAAGCGGCTGGCGACCCGGGTTTCGGAGATCGTCATCGAATTCAAGCCGATCCCCCATTCGATCTTCGGCGACAGCGCGGGGCCGATATCAGCCAACCAGCTGGTCATCCGCCTGCAGCCCGACGAAGGCGTCAAGCAGTTCATCATGATCAAGGATCCGGGTCCGGGGGGCATGCGGCTGCGCCAGATTTCACTCGACATGAGTTTCGCGCAGTCCTTCGACGGGCGCGCGCCGGATGCCTATGAGCGGCTGATCATGGACGTCATCCGCGGCAACCAGACCCTGTTCATGCGCCGCGACGAAGTCGAGGCCGCGTGGAAATGGATCGATCCGATCCAAAATGCCTGGGAAAGCGCCAAGCAGGACGCGCAGGGATATACAGCCGGCACCTGGGGTCCCTCGGCCTCGATAGCGCTGATCGAACGTGACGGGCGGACATGGCACGAGAGCAATTGAGCCGCGCCGCCTATAGCTGGAACGGCTTTGCCAGCCGCCCGGAACTCGCGGCCGCCTTGGCCGGTCATGTCGCCGGCCGCCTGACCAAGGCAATCGCCGAACGCGGCAAGGGCCTGCTCGCCGTCTCCGGCGGTACCACGCCAGCAAGGTTCTTCGCGGCGCTTTCGGCGGTTCCGATAGAGTGGGACAAGGTGATCGTGACCCTGGTCGACGAGCGTTTCGTGCCAGCCTCCTCGCCGCGCTCAAACGCTGGACTTGTTACCGCCAATCTGTTGCAGAACGCGGCCAAGGCTGCCCGGTTCGTGCCGCTCTATCATGAGGCCGCCGGCATCGAGGACGCTGCGGCGTCCGACGATGATGCCCTGCGGTCACTGCCCTGGCCCCTCGACGTCGTCGTGCTCGGCATGGGGCCCGACGGCCACACCGCTTCGTTCTTTCCCGACGCCGACGATCTGGAGACACTGCTCGACCCGGCCTCCGACAGGATCGTACTCCCGGTTCATGCTGTCAGCGCGGGCGAGCCGCGGCTGACCCTGTCGCTGGCGCGAATCGTCGATGCTGGTTTCATCGCGCTGCATATAGAGGGTGAAGACAAGCGCATCGCCTTCGACGGCGCGGTCGCGCCCGGACCGCGAAAGCCGATCCGTGCCGTGCTGGAAGCCGCGGCCAGGCCCGTGGAGATTTTCTGGGCGCCTTGATTCAACTTGCCGAGAGGTCCCGACAAACGGCGGGAGGATGTTTCCGGGACCTCGCCTGAAAGGACCAATTCGATGACTGTGAGACGCGATATCGAAGCCATCACCGAGCGCATCCGCCAGCGTTCCAAACCGGGCCGCGAGCGTTATCTAAGCCGGATCGCCGAGGCGTCGAACCGAACCGCCAACCGGGCATCCCTATCCTGCGGCAACCTCGCCCATGGCTTCGCGGTGTGCAGCCCTTCGGAAAAGCTGGCGCTGGGAGCCGACAAGGTTCCAAATCTCGGTATCATCACCTCCTACAACGACATGCTGTCGGCGCACCAGCCGTTCGAGACCTTTCCGGCCCTGATCAAGGACGCGGCGCGCCAAGCGGGCGGCATCGCACAGGTGGCCGGCGGCGTGCCGGCGATGTGCGATGGCGTGACGCAAGGCCAGCCCGGCATGGAGCTGTCGCTGTTTTCGCGCGACGTGATCGCCATGTCCGCCGCGATCGGCCTGTCGCACAACATGTTCGATGCCGCCGTCTATCTCGGCGTCTGCGACAAGATCGTACCGGGACTGGTGATCGCGGCGCTGACCTTCGGCCATCTGCCGGCGGTGTTCATTCCGGCCGGGCCGATGACCACCGGCCTGCCGAACGACGAGAAGGCCAGGATCCGCCAGCTCTATGCCGAGGGCAAGGTGGGACGCGCCGAACTGCTGGAGGCAGAGTCCAGATCATATCATGGTCCGGGCACCTGCACCTTCTACGGCACGGCGAATTCCAACCAGATGCTGATGGAGATCATGGGGCTGCACACGCCGGGCGCTTCCTTCGTAAACCCCGGCACGCCGCTTCGCGAAGCTTTGACGCGGGAAGCGACGAAACGGGCGCTGGCGATCACCGCGCTCGGCAATGCCTATACGCCGGTCGGCCGGATGATCGACGAACGGTCGATCGTCAACGGCGTGGTCGGCCTGCACGCCACCGGCGGCTCGACCAACCACACTATCCACCTGATCGCGATGGCTTCCGCCGCCGGCATCGCCATCACCTGGCAGGATATTTCCGATCTTTCGGAAGCGGTGCCGCTGCTGGCGCGTGTCTATCCGAACGGCCTCGCCGACGTGAACCATTTCCATGCCGCCGGCGGGCTCGGCTTCCTGATCCGCGAACTGCTCGACGAAGGCGTGCTGCACGAGGACGTGCAGACTGTGTGGGGCGAAGGATTGCGGCCCTATGCGGTCGAGGCCCGGCTCGGCGCCGATGGCGGCGTGGTGCGCGAGGCCGCGCCGCAGGTCAGCGGTGACGAAAAGGTGCTGGCGCCATTCAGCAAGGCCTTTCAGGCGACCGGAGGTCTCAAGGTGCTGGCGGGCAATCTCGGCCATGCCGTCATCAAGACGTCGGCCGTGAAGCCCGAGCGGCGCATCATCGAGGCGCCGGCCAGGGTGTTCGACAGCCAGCATGGGCTGAATGAGGCATTCAAGGCAGGCACGTTGACCGGCGACTTCATCGCCGTCATCCGCTTCCAGGGACCGAAGGCCAATGGCATGCCGGAACTGCACAAGCTGACCACCGTGCTCGGCATCCTGCAGGATCGCGGCCAGCGTGTCGCTCTGGTCACCGACGGGCGCATGTCCGGCGCCTCCGGCAAGGTGCCGGCGGCGATCCACGTCACGCCGGAAGCCGTCGAGGACGGGCCGATCGCGAGGATCCATGACGGCGACATCATCCGTCTGGACGCCGACGCCGGGACCCTGGAAGTGCACGTGCCGGCGCCGGATTTCGCACTGCGCCGCACGGCGGAAGCCGATCTGATCGGCAATGAATTCGGATTCGGCCGAGAACTGTTCGCCGGGTTCCGGCAATTGGTCGGCCGCGCCGATCACGGCGCCAGCGCATTTGGAACGGCTTGACGGCCGTCTGGTCAATTCATGAGAAAGGGCGGCCTGTAGCCGCCCTTTCTCGGTCATGCATCCGATTCTATTGCACGGTCAGCTCGGCTCGCTCGCCGGCCTTGACCGTCACGGTGCCTTCTTTCGAGCTGTTGTCGGTTTTCTCCGACACGACGGCGTAGTCGCCCGCCGGGATCGCCGCCTGATATTTCTGATCAAACGCGTAGCCGAGCGACTTGCGGTTGCCGTTGATGTCCTTCCTGGTCTCGAAAATCTCGATCTTCGAGGCTCCGGGCGCGGTGATCGCCAGCACGCCGGCGTTCATGGCGATCTTCACATCCTGGAATTCGCCGACCTTGACGGTAAAGGGCTGCTCGACGACGGCGAGATCGACCGTCGCAATCAACACATAGTCGCCGGGCGGCAGATCGAACTTGCTGTCAGGCCCATAGGCATAGGTCACCTCGTCCCTGGTTCCGTCGATCTTCT
>NZ_JBAZUD010000044.1:0-32177 GCF_041661565.1 Mesorhizobium sp. | reverse complement strand
GCCAGGACGCCGAAGCTCGCCAGGTCATCGGCGGCGGCGGCCCGGTGCGCGCCGGCCACCAGGGCAAGCGGCGCTGCCAGCGCGATCGAGAGGCCTCTTACGAATCTATCCATGGTTATTCTCCAAGCCGAGTCCGACAATCAGGCTTGGATTGTTAACGATTGGTTAATTCCAAGGTTTATTAGTTAAAGCGGATGATTAGATGCCACAATTGCTAAAATAGTGCGTTGACTGTAATCATTGAATAATTTGCCCCTTTTCAAGGTTTTTCGGGCGATATTTTTTTGTCGTTTCGAGATTTATTTTTCGGTTCTCGAGATTATTTAGGCAGAATGGGACGTTTCTCAACGCGTGAAAGCCCCCGGATACGGCTCCCGGAGTTTCCTATGCCAAGCCGGCGCTCATCGGGTGACAAGGACAGGTGAGCCGACCGAAACGCGCGAATAGAGGTCGACAATGTCGCGGTTGTACATTCTGATGCAGCCGTAGGAAACAAAGCTGCCAATGGAATTGGGGACGTTGGTGCCGTGGATGGCATATTCTCCGCCCGCCAGGGTCAACGCGGCCTCTCCCATCGGATTTCCCGGCGCGCCGCTGGCGATAAGCTTCGGAAGTCCGGGCTTGTCGCGCCTGACGGCGTCAGGCGGCGCCCAGTTCGGCCGGATGTATTTGCCGTTTATGACCGATGCCCCCGTCCACTGCCTGCCAACTCTGCCGACCCCAACCTTGTATTGCAGCGCGGCGCCGGAGCCGAGGACCAGGTAGAGCTTTCGCTCCTGGGTGCGCACCACGATTGTCCCTGGCGCGATAGCGGCATCGAAGCCGACGATTTTTCCGGCCGCCCATGACGGGGCCGTCGACTGCGCAAGGAAAATGGCGACAAGAGCGCCGGCGGTTCGCCAACCAGGTCGGGTTTTCGCGGGCATCAGGGCCTCCCGGGCGAGGGAGCCAGCCATCTGGCGCCGTGCCGAGGGTCAGCTAAGCGCTGCCACCTGAACAACGAGGTCGAAATGTCCTTAAAGTTGTAATCACGACGCCGATCCCTGCTGAAAGTCTGCATCACCGGCGTTGCTGGAGCCATCCGAGTCCAAGCGAACGCGCCCGCGTGGACAAGGCGCTCGGCGTCGAGCAAACCGTTACGGCGTCAGGCGTAGATCGCTTGGACATTGCCCAAACAATCGTTAAAACCCCCACCATGCGCTTTACGCCTAATACACGTCGCTTGCTCAGTTGGTGTTTACTTGAACGCCCTAGAATCCGGTGAACCGCCTCGAACGCACTGATTGATTTCCATGCTTCATCTGCAGAAGAATATTCTGGAATTGATTGCCAAGGGCCATGACCTCAAGGCTACGATGAGCCGCCTTTGCCTTGAGATCGAGGCGCTCTTGCCCGGTGTCATGTGCACAATACTGCAGGTACAGCGAAACGGCCTGCTGCACCCTCTCGCCGCTCCGAGCTTTCCCGACGCTTTCTCCACAGCGCTTGAAGGCGTGATGATCGGACCAAATGTCGGCTCGTGCGGCAGTTCGGCATATCTGGGCGTTCCGGTCATCGTCAGCGACATCGAAACCGATCCGCGATGGACCGAATTCAAGCACCTGCCATTGTTGCTTGGGCTCAAGGCGTGCTGGTCAACGCCGATCCGCGATCCATTGGGCGACGTGATGGGCACGTTTGCCTTTTACTTCAGGGATAAACGTGGCCCGAACGCACGTGAGGAAAAGGTCGTCGGCGCATGCACCTATCTGTGCGCCATTGCCCTGGAACGCCACGACCGGGTGATGGAGCGCGACCGCAAGGCCTATGTGGACGCGCTGACCGACCTGCCGAACCGCGCCAGTTTCGACGCCGCGATGGAGCAGATATCCTGTGTCGAGCCCGGTTCATGGGCACTGCTCATGATCGATCTCGACAATCTCAAGACCGTCAACGATACCTTTGGCCATCACGCGGGCGACGTCCTTCTTCAAACCGTCTCATCGCGGATAGGCCTGGCGGCGGCGCCGGACCGTGTCTTCCGCATGGGCGGGGATGAGTTCGCGGTCATCGTCCAGGCGACGGCCGGTGTCGCTTGCCTGGAATTGACTGCCCAATCCGTCCTCGAGGCGATTTCTCCGGCGGCCGATTGCGGCGGGCACATCATCATACCGCGGGCGACGATAGGCGGCGCGCTGTTCTCCGCCGGCGATACCGACCCGGGGGATGTCCACCAGCATGCGGATTTTGCCCTCTATCATGCCAAGGAGACCAAGCGGGGTGGGTTTGCTCTCTATCGCGAGGATATCGGCACTGCGATCACCCATCGCATCGAAAGCATTCGCGACGTCGAGACGGCATTGCGCGAGGACATGATCGACGCCTTCTACCAGCCCATCGTGCGGCTCGACACGCGTGAGATCGTCGGCCTGGAAGCCCTATGCCGGCTGAAGCGGCCCGACGGCGAGATCCTGCCGGCGGCGGCATTCATGGAGGCGACCGCGGATGCGCATATTGCCTCGGGCTTGACCGAGCGCATGCTGTCCATCGTCGCGGCCGACGTCCGCGGCTGGCTGGAGCAAGGCATTCCCTTCCAGCACGTAGGTGTGAATATTTCCTCGGCGGATTTCCATAGCGGCCGCCTGTACGACCGGATCGATGCAGCCTTCAGCCGCGAGAACGTGCCGCTCAGACATGTCATCGTCGAGGTCACCGAATCCGTCTATCTCGGGCGCAATGATCCGGCGGTGGCGCAGGGGATCAGGGCGTTGCGGGACCGCGGGCTGCGGGTGGCACTCGACGATTTCGGCACCGGCTTCGCATCGCTCACGCATCTGCTGACCGTGCCTGTCGACATCATCAAGATCGACAAGGCTTTTGTCGATCACCTCACGCCCGGCGATCCGAGCGTCGCCATCGTCGAAGGCCTGTTCGGGATCGCCACCAAGCTCGGCATCCAGGTGGTCGCCGAAGGCATAGAGCGCGAGGACCAGGCGGCCCAGCTCACCGCTTTCGGCTACCGTCTCGGGCAAGGCTACCTGTTCTCCCAAGCCGTCTCGCGTCAGATAGCGACAGGGTTGCTGGCCAGCTTCGCCCAGAAACCAGGCGGCCGGGGTGACGACAGGGTGTTTGGAATATCCAGGCCAATGCCGCATCCGCCCACGCGTCCAACTCTTCCCGCCGGCACGAAAGGCGGCCAATCGCGGTGAAGCGGAGGCAAGCCGAACGGCTTCGGCGAAGGGAGCGGGGGTTTGAAACCATTCACGGCGCGGCTCGTTGACCCTATGCCGGGTTGATCCCTGGCACTTCTGTCAACTCGCCCGCCTCCCCAAAAGGCGGGCTTTTTTTGGAG
This sequence comes from Mesorhizobium sp., assembly GCF_041661565.1. Lineage (GTDB taxonomy): Bacteria > Pseudomonadota > Alphaproteobacteria > Rhizobiales > Rhizobiaceae > Mesorhizobium. Next base: position 28,846 of record NZ_JBAZUD010000044.1, on the reverse strand, counting down.
CGAAGCAGCCCCGCAACGTCTGAAGACCCGACGCTCCCGCGTTGCTTTGGCCCGCCAGCTCTTTCGTCGGCCCTCGGGGAGCCCTGAGTGGGCCGATGCGGTTGCGCGAACGCGAAAGCCCCGGCAACCTTTCGGCACCGGGCTTGGACGCAAACGGTAGTGAATTCGGTATTTCCAGATCGGGGCCTCGGCAGGTGCAAAGGCCACATGCTTACGCCAGGCCATAGCCGGCGCTCACAATGTCTTCGCTCGGTCGAGGCTTTCGGTTACTCGACCAGGACCGAGGGGCCCACCTGGGCAGCGATCGATCCCAGTCGGTCGCGCTTGAGCAGTGTTGGCTTCTCGTAGGTTTTCTTCATGGAGTGTGTCCTCGCTTTTTCCCTCGATGTCAGGATGCTGGCGCCGGCGCACCTTGTCAAGTTGGTCAGAAGGAGACCTTCAGCCCGTTTTCAGTGCTTCTGGCGCCATACGCGGCAGTGGCACTACCACTGGCGGCACGACCATCTATGCCGCCCGAAATGGCGGCGCGACGGACTTAGAGCTTACAGTAAAATCAATGGCGGAGAGGGAGGCCGCCAATCCGTTTTTGTCTAACAGCAAAATCAATACCTTGGCGACGAACGGCTAGTGATTTCCAGAGCAAAAACCAGAGCAAAATCGCGCGGTTCTACTTTGCCAACCACTCTGCGTAAGACCGAACATCGATCATGGGCACCGTCGCGCTCGACTGCAACCTCGCAATCAACTCTAAGAGGAAGGCCGTATATGACGTGTCGGCAGGCGGCCATGGTAGTCAGACGGCCTTTCTGTCCGGAGGTCATATACCCCCTTCGTATAGCTTTGAGTTAAAGACAAAAGTCCCCTAGTTCCTCACTTAGACGCTGAAAGCCATGTGGCGCACGGCTTTGAGCGAAAACAAGGTCCCTCGAAAGCCCCCCTAAAGTCCCCCTAAAGTCCCTCCAATCGTCTGTACGTCTGCACTCAACCGTGAAGCTCACCAGCCTTGGATCACACGGGAGCCAATGGCAACCGCCTGCAATTGTCGATCTGGAGAGGCTGAATGCAGAGACTCTATCGCTTCTCTCTCTTTCGAAGCAAAGCGCAGAAGTTGAGCTTTCTCGACAGTAAAACTCTAACGCCTTTGGGTTACACCGCCGAGAGCGAGAACGGAGAATTCCATGCGATACGGACTTGGCTGGAAATGGGGTGCGGTGCTAACGCACGCGCTGCTGTGGGTGGTAGTGTGTGCGTGCGCTTATATGAACGCAGGCCCCTATACTTTTGCAAGTTGCTGGCCGATCATTTTGCTATACATTCCACCGCTCGGTTTTACTGTACGAGGGTTTGGCGCTTGTTACTCTCGTGTTCGTCATGGTCTCGATTTTTAGCCCGAACCTTCGGGCGAGCACATACTTTGTGGTATCTTGCCACGGGTTAGTGCTCGTGTCTGGAATGAAAGCATCCTCGCTGGCAGCTTATGCGGCAACCGGGCAGGTAAATTGCCTATAAAAGCAAATTCGTAATTGACCCTGAACGGTCTGCACGCTTCCTTGAAGCTCACCAGCCTTGGATCACACGCGAGCCAATGGCTTGCCGCCTGCGCCTGTCGGCCTGAAAGGGTTGAGTGCAGAGGCCGTCTGAATTCAACAGACGACGACAGTCGCCGGCCGGTCCACGATCTCACACGCACCATCTGGATTGGATAGGCAGCGGCCCACAGCCCTCGGTGTTGAACTTGTTTAAAATTTCAGTGCTTTCCCATATGTTCCGGTGGACGCATCTGAAGGAATGGCAGTGAAGATATTCGGACACCAACTATATTTGCCTCCGCGTCGCCCCGGCGACATAGCGGGCATTCTGGTGTTGGCGTGGCTGTTGGCAGTAATTCTGTCTGCCTACGTGATTTTTCCCGTGCAAACTCGGAAAGTGCAAACTCAAGTAAACTCTGGTTTCGGGCCGGAATGGGATTGTGTCTATCCCGGCAAAGGACAAGAGATTTGTATTAAGTCCCTTTCGAAGCATCCTGACCCGTCCAGCCAGTCACGTTGAGGCGAAGCTCGACCAGTTGCGGCCGCCTCCGTGAGCGGGTAGCTACGCCTCCTGAGAACTGGAGGGGATCAATGTTTTTCACGAAGTTTGGACTGGTCATCGCTTGGCTGCTGTTAACCGTGGGCACCTTTCGCGTCGGCACGGCCTTCTATATAGCTTACACAATGCAGACGAATATGGCTCCTCGCTACCTCGGATCAAAGACCACAGGCGAGGTCATCGACGCGGGTCTGTTGTACATATTGATTGGCGTAGCGTTGGGCGTCCTAGTCGAGATCAGCCGGTCTCTCGTGCCGAAGCAGCCGACGATCTAACATCGTCCAGTGACTGCCCTGACAGAGGCGTGCAGGCCGTCTACGAAGGCGTTTCCCGGTGCCGTGTTGCGGCCTCCACGTAGTATTTCGCGAGAATCTCGGGGAGCCCTGCGATCATCATGGCCACTTGCCCGACCGTCATCACGTAACGCTCCTTGGTGGAGCAGTCACGGTACTTTTTGTTGAACGTGTGCCGTCCGCTCACCCTCAGTTCGAAGTCGTCATGATAATTAGGGAAGACCAGTCTCGTCAGTCGAGTGATTTCCGTCTCTTGATCCTCAGTGATCTCATCGACGCCTTGATGCGCTAGGCCATTGCGGTGCCTGTTCAAGGCGCGGGCAGGCTCCAGAAAATGCTTGGGAACGCCAATCACTTCGAGCAGGTTGAGCTTGTCGGCAAGGTACCGGCAATTCTTGACTACGCGCCACCTGTCTTGCGTTATAACCGACACCGCGTGGGTAGTGGCGCGTTCAACTTCGAAATGGCAGCGGATAACCGCGCCGATATCGTCTTCGCTGAACAGGGCCGCCGCGATCCTCGCCGTATCTGGGTTGTGCGCTATCGTCATAGTGCCGAGGTCGAGATCAATCGCGTCCACAAATTATCTCCACGATTATCACCTCTTCGCTAGGCTCGCCGTACGATCGTCCGGTATTTGCCGGGTCCAACTTGCTCGAAAAGCTCTGTCGTTCTGCCGGGGTTACCAACACGGTGCTTGGGGAGGAATATGTTATAGGTTGGATCGGCCCATCCCGGACAAGCTTGTCTCACATCCGCTGCACCAAACGGTTCTTTGAGCTTCCCGGCCTTCACTGCGGCATATATCTCGGAAGCAAATTCCTTCATTGCTCAGCATCCCACATCTTCCGCGCCCTCTCAAAGGCTTCGTATGCGGCCCCCGGATTGCTGCGAAGCATCGCTAAGGCAAGCTCTGCAAAGTGGTCTGACCCAATGTGAAATTCCACTCGGCTCTGTCCATTAGGCGCGGGAAGATATCCGAAGACGCATATTTTGTCGCTGGGCGTCCAATTGATAGGCCCGGCCACCCCTTGGCTTGTCCAATTGGCCTTTGACGCCCCACCTCTGAACACCTCGAATGTCATGGGCTGGCTCCGTTCATGATGGGATGCAACGGAGCCTAGCAGGTAGTTGACGTTTCTTCCATCCGCCCTTGGGTGCCGCAGACGGGCTTCGCATTTGATCACCATGCGCGACTCTGCCATTCTACGCTCAGCGAGGAGACCGCGTGGCCAAGTTGCCGAACCATTGTCCTGCACAGTGCAGCGGGGCACACCGCGAACCGGTCGACGTATCAGCCCGCTTGCTGGCGGAAGCTGGTATTGCTGACGAGTGGACAAAGCGTGCAAGACGATGCACCTACTGTGGTGCGATCCACTCAATCGAGAGTGACGGCCGGAAGCATCTGCGCGGACACTTTGGTGGCAATGAACTAATGCTTGCCGAAAATTGGGTACCGCATCGCGGCAACTGAGCCCGCAAAGACATGTGCCCCCTTTTCATCGAGGAGCGCGCTTCCAATGAATTTTTCCTTACAGTTTTGTTTCTTAGAGTCATGCGCCAGATGCCGTCGAGTTAATCGAATCGCTCGGCTTAGGAGGCAGGCGCAAGGCATCGCCACGGCGCGCACTAATGGCCGCTATAAGGGCCGTTCAGAGGACGCGCAACGCAACGCCGCGATCGTGAACATGCTCGCGAACGGCCAAAGCTGGGCCAGCATTGTGGCTGCTACAGGTGCATCAAGATCGATGCTGTCGAAGCTGACAAAGCGCGTGCCACAGAGCGCATAGCTCCAAGCCATTCAGGTTGACTACAGAAGGCCCGGCATCGTCCCGGGCCTTTGCATGTCGGGCCTATGCCAACGCGCCACACGACGCGCCGGCCGGCGAGGGGCATGGGGGCGGGGGTCGCAATATATATAATGTCGAAATTCCTCGGTCTGTACCTCTCAGAAGTCGAGGTAGGGGTCTCAACCGGGTGTAACACGGCGACCGCTTCCGCAAAGTGGCGGAAAAGGTGGGTTTCGGGCCGGTGAAATTGGCGGAGAGGGAGGGATTCGAACCCCCGATGGGCTTGCACCCATGCCGCATTTCGAGTGCGGTGCATTCGACCACTCTGCCACCTCTCCGCGGTCATGGTCGGCCGTTGCCGGCGCGGCGCACTAGATAACGGCTGAACGGGCCGGTTACAAGGCCAATCCGCCAGTTATTTGGCTTGCGCCACACGCGGTGTATTTGGTGGCCGAGCCTGACGGCCATAGGCCCGGCAAGGCTTACGATCTCGGCCGCCGTCGCCGATCCCAGGTCTGTCGACACGGGAGGCCTTTGAAATGGCTGTTTGCCTTGACTCGCATGGAACCTTCGGTTAGGGACAGCGCGCAATCGGCGTGGAGGGGTTCTTCCACGCCGCTTGTTTTTCGAACCCGCAGACTGACAAAAAGACGGCCGAACCGCTTGCGCGGTTCATCGAGGCCGACCGAACAGCGAAAGGCAAAAAATGTTCGCAGTCATCAAAACGGGCGGCAAGCAGTATCGCGTTGCCGCCAACGATCTCCTGAAGATCGAAAAAGTCGAAGGCAATGTCGGCGATATCGTCGAGATCGGCTACGTGCTCGCGCATGGCGAGGGCGACAATGTCACGTTCGGCGCGCCGTTCGTCGATGGTGCCCTGGTCACCGCCGAAGTCGTCGAGCAGGGCAAGAACCGCACGGTCATCGCTTTCAAGAAGCGCCGCCGTCAGAATTCGCGCCGCAAGATCGGCCATCGCCAGCTTTTGACCACCGTGCGGATCTCCGAGATCCTGCTCGAGGGCGCCAAGCCGACGAAGACGGCAGCGGCCAAGGCGCCGAGGAAGGCAGCCAAGACGGCAGCGGCTCCTGAAGCGACGGCGGAAACCGCGCCGGTTGCAACCGAGACGGTGGCAGCGCCGCTGTTCAAGGCGCCGAAGGGCGAGCCGGACGATCTGGCCGTGATCGTTGGCATCGGCCCGGTCGCCGCCAAGGATCTGAACGAGCAGGGCATCACGACCTTTGCCCAGCTTGCCAAGCTCACCGACAAGGACGTCGCCAAGATCGACGCCAACATGCCGTTCAGCACCGACCAGATCAACGACTGGCGCGAACAGGCCAAGGAACTGGCCAAGAAGTAAGGCGAACCGGCGCGAAACGGCGCCGGATCGGACTTGAAACGGAACGCGAACGCGTTCATAAGACCATTCAAGCGCCTTGCGGCGCATCGGAGTTAGTTAGATGGCACACAAGAAAGCTGGCGGCTCGTCGCGCAACGGCCGCGACTCGCATTCCAAGCGTCTGGGCGTGAAGAAGTTCGGCGGCGAAGCCGTCATCCCGGGCAACATCATCATTCGTCAACGCGGCACCACGTGGCATCCCGGCGTCAATGTCGGCATGGGCACGGATCATACGCTTTTCGCGCTCGAGACCGGCGCCGTGACCTTCAATAAAAAAGCCAATGGCCGAACCTACGTATCGGTCAACCCGATTGCCAAAGCCGCGGAGTAGCCGGTTCCGCACTAGAACACCGGCACCCATCTCGGGAACCGGTGTCTGGCAAGTCCAGGAAAAGGATCAGGGGAGATGGGTTTCCATCTCCCCTTTTTCTTGTGCCTGGAGGACTTTCACATGGTTGCCGAAGCGGAAGACACGGACGACGAAAGTTACGCGATAGACTGCCCGGTGCTGGTCACCGAGCGGCTGGTGATGCGGGCGCCCCATGAAGGCGATCTCGCGCAACTGGTTGAGCTTGCCGACAATCGCCATGTCGCCGAAATGCTGGCCCGCATGCCGCATCCCTATGGCAAAGCCGAAGCGCGCGCCTTCCTGGCCATGACTCGGTCTCGTCGTGCCGGCATCGCCTATGCCCTGACGCTGGCCGGCACCGACACTTTCGTCGGCTGCGCCGGGCTCAACACCACAGATCGCGGGCTCGAACTCGGCTACTGGATCGGCGAGCCTCACTGGAAGCGGGGCTTTGCGACGGAAGCGGCGCATGCGCTGGTCGACCTCGCCTTCCAGAGGACGTCGATCCAGGTGCTGCACGCCTCGACGCGGGTCATCAATCCGGCCTCGCGCCGGGTGATCCACAAATGCGGCTTCCAGTATGCCGGCCAGGGCATGCTGAACTCGATCGTCGCCGGCCAGGTGCCGGTCGAGCGGTATAGGCTCGACCGCAAGACGTGGACCAGCCTGCGCAACTGGGTTCATTTTTGATGGAGCCTTGGAGGGAGGTGGGCGCCCCCTCCTAGGGGCTCAGCCCAGCTCCACCCAGACGGGCAGGTGGTCCGAGCCAACCGCCTGTCGGTCGACCCACAGGCGCTTCAGTGAGCCGGCCAGCGAGGCGCCGGTGAAGACGTAGTCGATGCGCTTGTGGCGGCCGGTGTTGCTGGGGTCCTTGGGGTCGACCCAACTGACGAGATCGTCGCCGGTGGCGCCCAGGCGCATGGCGGCGTCGACGGCGAGGTCGGCGGTCAGCGGCATGCCGGATTCATGGTCGGGGAGGCCGGCGAATTCGACATATTCGGCCGAGCCGGCCAGCATGTTGAAATCGCCCATGGCGACAAAGGCTTCGGGGTGGGGCAGTTCCGGCAGGCCGATCTCGGCGACGCCGGACAGTGCACCGCCTTCGAGCGCATAGTTCAACAGGCGCCGGCGCAGGAAACGGATCTGGCTGGCGCGTTCGACCGGGCTTCGGTGATCGAGATGGATGGAATAGAAACGGATGAAACCAAGCGGCGTCTCGATCAGCGCTTCCAGCGCGCCGCGCTGGAAGTTCATCGCCTCGAAGCTGCGGCTGCGTGGCAACAGAAGGTTGCGCGACAGATGAATGGGGGTCTTCGACAGCACCATGTTGCCAAGCTGGAAGGTCGCGGTGATGGCGCGGCCATTTTCGATGCGCGAGCCCATATTGGCCTCGAAATTGCTGCCGTAGACGGCGAAATAGTCGGGCAGCGCCTCGCCGATCTCGGCGACCATGTCGCGCCCGCCATTCCTGGGATTGTTGCGGGTGACCTCCTGCAGGGCGATCACATCGGCGCCGCGCACGGCGTCGGCTATGCGCCCGACGTCATAGCGTTCGTCGAGGCCAATGCCGTACTGGATGTTGTAGGTTACAAGCTTCATTGCGACATCTCTCCGGCCGGTCGCGCGCGGCCAATGCCGCAAAACGTTCTCGCCCTTCGCCACACCTTGGTTTAGAGCAAGGCCTGATATTGAGAGCAATGCCGCAAGGCCAATAAAAGAAACCGCACTCCGATGAAATTTCTCGATCAAGCCAAGGTCTATGTCCGCTCCGGTGACGGGGGCGCCGGTTCAGTGTCGTTCCGGCGCGAGAAGTTCATCGAGTTCGGCGGACCGGATGGCGGCGATGGCGGGCGCGGCGGCGATGTCTGGCTGGAAGCGGTCAACGGGCTGAACACGCTGATCGACTATCGCTACCAGCAGCATTTCAAGGCCAAGACCGGCGTCCATGGCATGGGCCGCAACATGACGGGCGCCAAGGGCGCCGACGTCACGCTGAAGGTCCCGGCGGGAACGCAGGTGTTCGAAGAAGACAATGAGACGCTGATCTGCGACCTGACCGTGGTCGGCCAGCGCTTCCTGCTTGCCAAGGGCGGCAATGGCGGCTTTGGCAACCAGCATTTCAAGACCTCGACCAACCAGGCGCCGCGCCGCGCCAATCCAGGCCTGCCGGGCGAAGAGCTCAACATCTGGCTGCGGCTGAAGCTGATCGCCGATGCCGGGCTGGTCGGGCTGCCCAATGCCGGCAAGTCGACCTTCCTCGCCGCAGTCACCGCCGCCAAGCCGAAGATCGCCGACTATCCGTTCACGACGCTGCATCCAGGTCTCGGCGTCGCCCGCATCGACGCGCGCGAGTTCGTCATCGCCGACATTCCGGGCCTGATCGAAGGCGCGCATGAGGGCGTCGGCATCGGCGACCGCTTCCTTGGCCATGTCGAGCGCACGCGCGTCCTGCTGCACCTGGTGTCCGCGCAGGAGGAAAATCCGGGCAAGGCCTATAAGACGGTTCGCGCCGAACTCGAAGCCTATGGCAACGGCCTGACCGACAAGGTCGAGATCGTCGCGCTTTCCCAGGTCGACACGCTCGACGCCGATGCGCGCAAGAAGAAGGTCGCTTCGCTGAAGCGCGCCGCGGGCCGCGGGCCGATGCTGCTGTCGGCCGTCACCGGCGAGGGGGTCGAGGCGGTGCTGCGCGCCCTGATGAAGGTGATTGCCGAGGCGCGCGCCGAGGCCGCGCCCGTGGTCGAGACGCGCTGGGAAAAGTAAGGCCATGCAGTCGCTGAAAAAATACCGGCGCATCACCGTCAAGATCGGCTCGGCGTTGCTGGTCGACCGCGCGAGCGGCCTGAAACGCGATTGGCTGGCGTCACTCGCCGACGACATCGCGGTGCTCGCCCAGGGCGGCGCCGAAATCCTCGTCGTGTCGTCCGGCGCCATCGCGCTTGGCCGCACCATCCTTGGCCTTGGAAAGCGGGCCCTCAAGCTCGAGGAAAGCCAGGCGGCGGCCGCAGTCGGTCAGATCGCGCTGGCCGGCGCCTGGTCGGATGCGCTCGGCAAGGGCGCCTTGAAATCGGGCCAGATCCTGCTGACGCTCGGCGATACCGAGGAGCGCCGCCGCTACCTCAATGCGCGCGCGACGATCTCGACGCTGCTCAAGATGAAGGCGGTGCCGGTCATCAACGAGAACGACACGGTGGCCACCTCCGAAATCCGCTATGGCGACAATGACCGGCTGGCCGCGCGCGTCGCCACCATGATGGGCGCCGACCTTCTGGTGCTGCTGTCCGACATTGACGGTCTCTACACCGCGCCGCCGGCGCATGACCCCAAAGCCGAATTCATTCCGGTGGTCGACCGCATCACGCCAGATATCGAAGCGATGGCGGGGGCTGCGGCTTCCGAATTCTCGCGCGGCGGCATGCGCACGAAGCTCGACGCAGGCAAGATAGCCACCGCCGCCGGCACGGCAATGATCATCACCTCGGGCACGCGGCTGTCGCCGCTGCTGGCGATCGAACGCGGCGAGCGCGCGACCTTTTTCCGGCCGAGCGCCAATCCGGTCAAGGGCTACAAGACCTGGATCGCAGGTCAGCTCGAACCGGCCGGCCGGCTGACCGTCGATGCCGGCGCCATCGGTGCGCTCACATCGGGCAAGTCCCTGCTGCCGGCCGGCGTCACGCTGGTCAGCGGCAATTTCTCGCGCGGCGACACGGTGGCGATCCTGTCACCCGAAGGCCGCGAGATCGCGCGCGGGCTGGTTGCCTATGATGCCGCCGATGCCGTAAGGATCGCGGGCCTGAAGACGGCCGAGATCGAAACCGTGCTCGGCTACGAAGCGCGTTCGGCGATGATCCACCGCGACGACCTTGTGGTGAGTCACGCTGGAGGCGACATAAGCGGAGGATGAGCCATGCTGAAGCTGCATGAAAAATCCGGGGATGACACCGTGGCGCTGATGGCCGATATCGGCCGCCGCGCCCGCGCAGCCGCCCGGCCGCTGGCCATTGCCCCCACCGCCGCCAAGAACGCCGCGCTCGCCGCCATGGCCGACGCGATCGTCGCGCGGGAGCAGGACATTCTCGACGCCAACGCCATCGACGTCTCGAATGGCGAGGAATCGGGCCTTTCCGCGTCCTTCATGGACCGGCTGAAGCTCAATCCGGCGCGCATCCGCGCCATGGCCGACGGCATTCGCGAGATCGCCGACCTCAGGGATCCGGTCGGCGATGTCATCGCCGCGTGGGACCGGCCGAACGGCCTCCATATCGAGCGCGTGCGCACGCCGCTCGGTGTCGTCGGCGTCATCTATGAGAGCCGTCCGAATGTGACGGCGGATGCCGGCGCGCTGTGCCTCAAGGCCGGCAATCCGGTGATCCTGCGCGGCGGCTCGGATTCGCTCAACTCGTCAGCCGCCATCCACGCCTGCCTGGTCGAGGGGCTGAAGGCCGCCGGCCTGCCGGAAGACGCCATCCAGTTGGTGCCGACCACCGACCGAGCCGCTGTCGGCGAGATGCTGAAAGGTCTTGGCGGCACGCTCGACGTCATCATCCCGCGGGGCGGCAAGAGCCTGGTCGGGCGGGTGCAGAGCGAGGCGCGGGTGCCGGTCTTTGCCCATCTCGAAGGCATCTGCCATCTCTATATCGACCGCTCGGCCGATCTCGACATGGCGGTCAGGATCGCCGTCAACGCCAAGATGCGGCGCACCGGCGTCTGCGGCGCCGCAGAGACCCTGCTGGTCGACCGCGCCGTGGCGGCCACGCATCTGGTGCCTATCCTCGATGCCTTGCGCGCGGCCGGCTGCGAGATCCATGCCGATGCCGACGTGCTGAAAGCGTTCTCCGATGCCAGGCCGGCGACCGAGGCCGACTGGGTGACCGAATATCTCGACGCCATCATCGCGGTGAAGCTGGTCGACGGCATCAGCGGCGCGATCGATCATATCGAGACCTTCTCCTCGCATCACACCGAGGCGATCGTCGCGGAGGATGCGCGGACCGTGGAACGGTTCTTCAACGAGATCGATTCGGCGATCCTGCTGCACAATGCCTCGACGCAGTTCGCCGATGGCGGCGAGTTCGGCATGGGGGCCGAGATCGGCATCGCCACCGGCAAGATGCACGCACGCGGGCCGGTCGGCGTCGAGCAACTGACCTCGTTCAAATACCGCGTGCGCGGATCGGGGCAGGTGAGGCCTTGACGCTGTTCGTCGATAGAGCCTGAGGCGTTGTGCGCGTGGACCCCCCTCTGCCCTGCCGGGCATCTCCCCCTCAGGGGGGGAGATCGGCTGTTGTCTACGACTTCGCCAATTACCGCCCTCGCGAGACTTGCGCCCCGCATGAAATGGCCAATCTCCCCCCTTGAGGGGGAGATGCCCGGCAGGGCAGAGGGGGGTGCTTAGCACCATGCTGTCGTCGTCCCAGTCCCCCGTCCCATCCCGCTACCTCAAAATGCCGCATGCCGAGAAAGGCCTCGCCGTCGGCCTGTTCGGCGGCTCGTTCAATCCGCCGCATGCCGGCCATGCCCTGGTCGCCGAAATTGCGCTCAGGCGCCTAGGGCTTGACCAGTTGTGGTGGATGGTGACCCCGGGCAATCCGCTGAAGAGCAGGCGTGAACTGGCGCCGCTCACCGAGCGGCTGCAATTGTCGGAGCGGATCGCCACGAACCCGAAGATCAAGGTCACTGCTTTCGAGGCGGCGCACAATGTGCGCTATACCGCCGACACGCTGGCGCTGGTCAAGGCGCGCAACCCCGGCGTCGATTTCGTCTGGATCATGGGCGCCGACTCGCTGCGCGATTTCCACCGCTGGCAGCGCTGGCGCCAGATCGTCATGACCTTCCCGATCGCGGTCATCGACCGTCCGGGCGCGACGCTGTCCTTCCTGTCGTCGGTCGTGGCCAAGACGTTCGACTATGCGCGGGTCGATGAGGGTGATGCGCCGCGGCTCGCCCGCATGAAGGCGCCGGCCTGGACCTTCATCCACGGGCCGCGTTCGTCGCTGTCCTCAAGTGCGATCCGCGAATTGGCCAAGGGCTGATCCGGCCGCGTCGCCTGAACCAATCATAGTCCGGTCGATGTCGCTTTTGCGGCGGCTTTTGTCCGAATCCTGAGCGATGCTGCCAAGGCATGGCGACCAACCGAAAACACCTTACCGCAGCCGATCGCGAAGCAGGCGACAAGCCCGCGCCGCTGATCGCGATCGCCAGCGTCATCGGGTCGATGGCGCTGATCGCCATCGGCAATGGCTTGATGTTCGCCTATATTCCGGTGCGGCTCGGCGTGGAGGGTTTCGACCCGATCTGGGCGGGGCTGATCGTCACCGGCCTCTCGGCCGGCGGCTTGGCGGGCTGCATCCTGACCGGACCGCTGGTGCGCCGTGTCGGCCATGCCCGCGCCTTCATGGTGTTGTCGGCGCTGATCGCGCTTTCCAATGCCGCCATCGGCGCCGGACCGCATCCGCTGCTGTGGATCGCGGCACGCGCACTCTACGGCTTTGCCATCTGCGGCCTGTTCATCGTCGCGCAGAGCTGGCTCAATGACGCGCTGCCCAACGCCATACGCGGGCGGGTCATGGCGGTGTTCTACGTCTCTTATGTTGCCGGATTGGGCGTGGGCTATGCGACGCTCGCCATCGTCGACATCCACACCGCCCAGGCCTCGCTGATCGGCATCATTTTCACGGCCCTGTCGATCCTGCCCGTCGGCCTGACGCGGCTTGCCCAGCCACCGGCGCCGCAGGCGGCTTCGGTCGCGTTAGGTCAGGCATGGCGCATCTCGCCGGTCGGGGTCGCCGGCATGCTGGCGGTCGGCGGCTTGTCGATGATCATCTCGGGCTTTGCGCCCATACACGCCACCGCCAAGGGCTACACGCAAGGCGATGTCGCGCTGCTCCTGTCGGCGATGCCGGTTGGAACTCTGATCCTGCAGATCCCGCTTGGCTGGCTTTCGGACCGCACGGACCGGCGCCTCGTCCTCATCGGCACCGCCATGCTCGCCATCGTGGCCAGCGTGCTTGCCATCGTCTTCGATGGCGGTGCCCTGATGGTGCTGGTGGTGATCTACCTGATCTGGGACGGCGCGGCGGAATCGATCTATTCGCTGTCCAGCGCGCATGCCGCCGATCGCGCCAAGAAGGACGAGCTTCTCGCCCTGTCGAGTTCGATGCTGTTTGCGTGGTCGCTGGCCGGCTTCGTCGTGCCGGGCATCGTCACGGCGCTTTCGGTGGTTTTTGGGACCGCGACCTTCATCTATGTCGGCATCGTCATCGCGACGCTGTTTTGCCTGTTCGTGCTATGGCGAGTGGTCGCGGCCGGGCCGGTGCCGGCAGCCGACACGGGCAGTTTCGCGCCGATGTCGGCGCAAGCGCCGTTGCCCGTGGAACTCGCCTTCGCGCCCGATGAGCCTCAGGGACGGACCAAGGACTGAACGGACTTCGGTCTGACGGAACCGCTCAATCGTTTATTGCTTACGGATTTCCGGCGACGGCGCCCCCGGCGCCGGCAGCGGTATGGAGATGCCCTCGCTGTCGAAAGCCTGCTTTGCGCGCTTGGTCATGTCGATGTTGGTCGAGAAATGGTCAGAAGCCGATGTCCAATAGCGCAGGGTGAGCGAAACGGTCGTGTCGCCGAGGCTAGCCACGAATGCGATCGGTGCCGGTTCACGGCGGATGCGTTTCTCTGCGGCGGCCAGCGCAACCAGTGTTTTCTGGGCTCGGTCGATGTCGTTCCAGGAGCCGATGCTGATCGTGATGTCGCCGCGGCGCACGCCGTTGCGCGAGAAATTGCGCACCGGCTGGTTCCAAAGGGTCGAATTGGGGGCGAGGATAAAGATGCCGTCGGCGGTGCGCAGCTTTGTCGCGAACAGGCCGATTTCCTCGATCGTGCCGGCAATGGGGCCGACCTCGACGGATTCGCCGATGCGGAACGGCCGCAGCGCCAGCAGCATGATGCCGGCTGCAATGTTCTGCAGCGTGCCCTGAAGGGCCAGGCCGATGGCGAGGCCGATGGCGCCGATGGCGGCGATGATCGACGCGGTCTGCACGCCGAACTGGCCGAGCACCATGATGACGACAAGCACCAGGATGGCATAGCGGACGATCTTGGAGAAGAATTGCCGCAACGTCTGGTCGAAGCCGTGGATGTGGCCGAGACCGGCGAAGATGGAGCGTTCAGCCAGACCGGCGACGATGTAGCCGACCACCAGCAGGATGATGGCGCCGACCGCCGAAAACGAATAGGAGACGATCAGCGTGCTCAGCTGCGCGAGGCTTGCCTGGATGGATAGAAGGGCGTTTTGCGGGTCGATCGGCATGCAGGGATTCCGGTTGGTCGATGCGCCGATAACCCCTCCCGGACGCGTGGGTTCCGATTTTTCCGGCGATGCTGCGGACTGTTGGACCCGGAGACGCGGTCGTACCAAGCGAGGCTGCGTCTTGAAAGTGCAACGGAACTCTGCCTATCTAAGCGGTGTCACCTGCTTCAGGGGGTGATTTGGTTGTTCTTGCTGCGAAAGGAAATACACTGAGAACAGCACTGCGGAAGAGGGCCGATATCGTGCCCTCGCCGGCCAGGATCAGCGTAGACGACGCCGTGTCCCGCGCCATCAAGACAGTCCTTGCCAGTCTGGAAGACTCCAAGGCCGAAAATATTGTCTCAATCGACATCCAGGGAAAATCGAGCCTCGGCGACTATATGGTCGTCGCGTCGGGCCGATCGCACCGTCATGTCTCGGCTGTCGCCGATCACCTGCTCAAGGCGCTCAAGGATGCCGGTCTCGGCACGGCGCGCGTCGAGGGGCTGTCCGGCGCCGACTGGGTCCTGATCGATTCGGGCGATATCATCGTCCACGTCTTCCGTCCCGAGGTCCGCGACTTCTACAATCTCGAAAAGATGTGGCAGGCGCCCGATCTCGAGGAAGAGACCCTCCACTAAGCCGTTTCTTGTTTGATGCGTGTCATTGTCCCAGAGCCGGTTCCCATTCCTGGGTGACATGCATCGGCGGCTTGCAGAGGCGAGGATGAAGATATCAGTTCATGCCGTGGGCCGAATGAAAACCGGCCCCGAGAGAGAGCTCGCCGACCGTTATTTCGAGCGCTTCGCCAAGAGCGGTCCGGGGGTGGGGCTTGAATTCTCCGGCGTGACCGAAATCGCCGAAGGGCGCGGCCAGGGCGCCAACGAGCGGCGGCGCGACGAAGGCCAGAAGCTGCAGGCGCAGCTGCAGCAAGGCACCGCCCTGTTCCTGCTCGACGAACGCGGCAAGAATTTCACCTCCGAAGAGTTCGCCGGCCGCATCGGCCTGCTGCGTGACGGCGGCCGCAAGGCACTGCTCATCGCCATCGGCGGGGCCGACGGCCACGACCAGCCACTGCGCGACCAGGCCGAGCTGGTGCTGTCGTTCGGCGCGCTGACATGGCCGCATCAACTGGTCCGCGTGATGCTGGGGGAACAGCTCTACCGGGCCGCCACCATCCTGTCCGGCCATCCCTATCACCGGTCCTAGAGCAGTTTACCGTTTCACGGAAACGGCAAACCGCTCTAACTCTCTGTTTTGACGCAATTCCGGACGGAAAACCGTTTCACACTTTTCCTGGAATTGCTCTAATCGGCGAGCCCCCGCCTGCCATCTGGATTTCCGCCCCAATGCGGCGTCAGACTGCACCAATCAAGGCGGCTTTCGAACATGGTTGATTGTTCGTTAACGAAGCCACGCATAGAGTCGGGCTTCAATGTTTGAAGACTGGAAATCAAGGACGGGCTCATGGCGCGTGCGCTGCGGCATAGCCGCGGCGCTGGTGCTGTCGCTCCATGCGGCGCGGGCGGAGAACACGCTCGACACGGCGCCCGATCCCGACCAGAGCCGAGCCGAATACGAGCGTGTCTCGAAGGAAATCACGCTGTCTTCCGAGCGCCTGGGCAAGCTCGCCGCCGACATCGCGACGATCAAGAAGGACCACGCGTCGATCACCGCGGCCTTGATCCAGTCGGCGATGACGGAACAGAAGCTCGGCCAGGATATCGAGGACATCGGCGCCCGGCTGGAAGGCCTGAAGGCGCAAGAAGAGAAGATCCGCGCATCGCTGGCGGCACGGCGTGACGTGCTGGCCGAGGTGCTGGGGGCGCTGCAGCGCATGGGGCTCAATCCGCCGCCGGCGATCCTTGTCAAGCCGGAGGATGCTCTGTCGTCGGTGCGCAGCGCCATCCTGCTCGGTGCCGTGGTGCCGGAGCTGCGTCAGCAGACCGACACCCTGCTGGCCGATCTCAAGGAGCAGTCGCGGGTGACGGGCTCGATCGAGGCGGAGCGGGCGCGGCTGACGGCGGCCGTGGGTGACCAGACGGCGGAAAAGAAGCGGCTTGGCATGCTGCTGGAAGCCAAGCAGAAACTCGAAGCCGACACGCAAGCCGAATTGGCCGCCGAGAAGCAGCGATCCGATGCCCTGGCGGCCAAGGCCGGCAGCCTGAAGGAGCTGATCGCCTCGCTCGAGGCGCAGGCCGACAAGACGCGCAAGGCTGCCGACGCCGCCAAGGCCGCCGCGTCCACGCCCGAACTGGCGTCGCTGCCTGTCCCGGAAGGCAACCAGCTGACCGCGTCGGCGCCTTTTTCGGCGCTGCAGGGGCAGATCGCGCTGCCGGTCACGGGCCGGATCAAGCTGCGTTTCGGCGCCGATGACGGTAACGGCGCAGTGATGCTTGGCGACATGGTTGCGACACAATCGGCGGCCATCGTCACCGCGCCGGCGGATGGGAATGTGCTTTATGCGGGGCCGTTTCGCTCGTATGGTCAACTCTTGATCCTGAACGCAGGCGACGGCTATCATGTCGTTCTGGCGGGGATGAGCAGAATCAGCGTCGCGACTGGCCAATCGGTGCTCGCAGGTGAGCCGGTCGGTGCGATGGGAGAGGCCCGGGTGGCGAGCACCTCGGCTTCGAAGAATGGAAATGCCTCGCCGGAACTCTATGTCGAGTTCCGCAAGGATGGAAAACCCGTCGATCCGGCCCCGTGGTGGGCGGACCGTTTTTCTGGAAGGACGTGAATGATGCGGAAACTGTCGCTTCTGTTTGCCGGTGCGCTGATGGGCGCGTCCGCCATGAGCCTTGTTTATGGCACACCCGGCTCGGCGGCGAACGCTGCAGGGTCGGAGACCTACAAGCAACTGGCGATCTTCGGCGATATCTTCGAGCGCGTGCGGGCCAATTATGTGACGCCGCCCGACGACAAGTCGCTGGTCGAGAACGCCATCAACGGCATGCTTGCCTCGCTTGACCCGCACTCCTCCTACATGAACGCCGAGCAGGCGCAGGACATGCGCGTCCAGACCAAGGGCGAGTTCGGCGGCCTCGGCATCGAGGTCACGATGGAGAACGACCTGGTCAAGGTGATCACGCCGATCGACGATACGCCGGCCGCCAAGGCGGGTGTGCTCGCCGGCGATTACATCGCCAAGATCGACGGCGAGGAGGTTCGCGGCCTCACCCTCAACGACGCGGTCGAGAAGATGCGCGGCCTGGTCAACACGCCGATCAAGCTGACCATCCTGCGCCAGGGTGCCGACAAGCCGATCGAGCTGACCGTGGTGCGCGACATCATCAAGGTCAAGGCGGTCAAGTTCCGGGTCGAGAACGACATCGGCTACATGAAGATCACCTCGTTCACCGAAAAGACCTATGACGACCTCGAGAACGCCATCGACACCATCAAGAAACAGGTGCCGAACGACAAGCTGAAAGGCTATGTGCTCGATCTGCGCCTCAATCCAGGCGGCCTGCTCGACCAGGCGGTGAGCGTGTCCGATGCCTTCCTCAACCGTGGCGAGATCGTCTCGACACGCGGCCGCGATCCGAAGGACGTCACCCGCTTCGACGCCAAGCCGAAGCAGGTCGACGACATCAACGGCAAGCCGATGATCGTCCTGGTCAATGGCGGCTCTGCCAGTGCGTCCGAGATCGTTGCCGGCGCACTGCAGGATCTGCGCCGCGTCACGGTGGTGGGCACGCAGTCCTTCGGCAAGGGTTCGGTGCAGACCATCATCCCGCTCGGCGAGAATGGGGCTCTGCGGCTGACGACGGCGCTCTATTACACGCCGTCCGGCAAGTCGATCCAGGGCAAGGGCATCACGCCCGACATCAAGGTCGACCAGCCTTTGCCGCCCGAACTGCAAGGCAGGGACCTGACGCGCGGCGAATCCGATCTCAAGGGCCATATCAAGGGTGCCGACGAGAGCGCGACCGGTTCGGGCTCGGCGGCTTATGTGCCGCCGGATCCCAAGGACGATCTGCAGCTCATCTATGCCGAGCAGTTGCTGCGCGGCGAGAAGACCGATCCGTCCTTCCCGCCCAATCCGGAAAAGGCCGTTCTCAACCAGTAAGCGCAGCAACAGTCTGGCTGCCTGAACGAAGCAATGCGAAGCTGCCGGGACCGAAAGGTTCCGGCAGTTTGATTCGGGGGACGCGGCGCCAGCCGGTACGGCGCTGGAACGCTTCAATCTTGAACGTGCATGCCCTTTTGGAATGCTTCCGGTTTCAAAACCGCGCGCCCGGGGACCAGGCTTGGCTGACATAGGCAAGGACATCGAACGCCCGCTCGGACAGACCGTCCGGACGCCGCGCGTTGCCCGTAAGGTCAGCTCCCGGGCGGTCGCGGCGAGCTTGGTGGTGCTGGCGGTCGTCGGCGTCTCCGGCGCCATCGCGCTCAGGGAAAAGCCGTTTCGCAAGCCCCAGGAGGTCGCGGTTTCGACACCGAAAGAAACGGCGGCCGCCGAGCCGGCCGCGTTGGCGCCCGTCGCCGCGCCAAAACCGGAGGCGCCGGTCAAGGCAGGCGGCCCGCAAATCATCCATGTGCAGACGGAGGAAGGCGATGGCCCGCCGAGGGCGGCGATCGTCATCCACGACCCGTCGACCATTGGCCAGAACTTGAAGATCGCCCATATTCCCGACACGGCGCTGATCGAACGCAGCGAAACCGGACCGTTGCCCATTCGCGCCGCCGACGGCCGCCGGCCGTTCGACGTCTATGCGCGGCCGTGGTCGGGCGCGCGCGGGGCACGGGTGGCAATCGTCATCGGCGGGCTCGCGGTATCGCAGACCGGCACCCAGGCGGCCATCGCCAAGCTGCCGGCGGAGGTGACGCTGGGCTTTGCGCCGCAAGGCAACAGCATCGGCCGGTGGATGCAGGCCGCGCGCCAGAGCGGCCATGAAGTCATCATGCAGGTGCCGCTCGAGCCATTCGACTATCCGAACGTCAACCCCGGCCGCAACACGTTGACCGTGAACGCGAGCGCCGACGAGAATTTGAAGAACCTGCACTGGGCGCTGTCGCGGACGACGAACTACACCGGTGTCATGAATTACATGGGCGCGCGTTTCTCCGCCGATGCGTCGGCGATGGGGCCGTTCATGGCCGAGCTCGGCAAGCGGGGTCTGGCCTATATCGACGACGGCTCGTCGGCACGCAGCCTGGCGCCGGACCTGGCGCTGAAGGACGGCGTGCCCTTCGTTGCCGGCGACACCGCGATCGATGCCGTGCAGGACCGTGGCGCCATCCTGAAGAAACTCGACGGGCTTGAGGCGACGGCGCGCGCCAAGGGGTTTGCCGTCGGCATCGGCTCGGCCTTCGACCTGACGGTCGACACCGTCTCGTCCTGGGTTGTCGAAGCCAAGAAGCGCGGTATCGAGATCGTGCCGATTTCAGCGGTGGCGATCGACCCGCAAAAAGGCTAGCGATCCGGCTGCCGCCAGGGAATTCTCGAGACAGGCCGGAGAGACCGCCAGATGACCAAGAAAATCGATCGTGAAACGCTGCCCTACCGGCCCTGTGTCGGGCTGATGGTCCTCAACGCGGAGGGCCTTGTCTGGGTCGGGCACCGCATCGCCGAAGCGGACAGCGAATTCGCCGGCCACACGCAACTCTGGCAGATGCCGCAGGGCGGCATCGACAAGGGCGAGGAGCCGCTGCAAGCGGCCGAGCGGGAACTCTACGAGGAGACCGGCATGCGCAGCGTCTCGCTGCTGGCCGAGGCGCCGGACTGGATCAACTATGATTTGCCTGAGCATCTCGTCGGCGTCGCCTTCAAGGGGCGGTATCGCGGCCAGACGCAGAGATGGTTCGCCTTCCGCTTCCATGGCGCGGCCAGCGAGATCCAGATCAATCCGCCGCCCGGCGGCCATACGGCGGAGTTCGACGACTGGGCATGGCGGCCTATGCGGGACCTTCCCGATCTGATCGTGCCGTTCAAGCGGCATGTCTATGAAGACGTCGTGGCGGCATTCCTGCATCTGGCGCGATAATCGGGCGGAGCCGCCGCTGTCGCGACGACCGTGGTTGCCGTGCCGGCCCTGCGGACCTATTGATGTCCATCCGCCACGAGAAGGGTCGCCATGAACGACGCCCCCAAGAGGTCGCCGCCCGAGGATTTCACCGCGATAAGCGCAGCGGCGGCCGGCGCCATTCTCACCATCGACCTTGGCGCGATCCGTGAAAATTATCGGCGGCTGACGGCCCAACTGGGCGGCGTGCGAAGCGCCGGCGTGGTCAAGGCCGACGGCTATGGGGTTGGAGCGGGCCATGTGGCCGCGGCGCTGGCGAGGGAGGGCTGCGATGTCTTCTTCGTGGCATTGCTTGGCGAGGGTGTCGCTCTGCGCAAGGCGCTTGGACCGGGCGCCGCCATTTTCGTGCTGAATGGCATTCCACCCGGCGCGGAGCCGGATGCCGTGGCGGCGGATCTTTCCGCTGTTATCAACAGCCCCGAACAACTGGCGGCATGGCGAACGGCCGCCAGTCGCGCCGGACGAAAGCTGCCGGCGGCGATCCAGGTCGACAGCGGTATGTCGCGACTTGGCATGGCGCCACCGGATGTGGAGCGCATCGGCGCCGATCCGCGCACCTTCGAGGGCATCGATATCCGGATGGTGATGAGCCATCTGGCCTGCGCCGATGAGCCGGACCACCCGGCCAACGAGCGGCAGAGAATGGCCTTCGAGCGGATGCGCCTGTTATTGCCGGCAGCGCCGGCCTCGCTCGCCAATTCGTCCGGCATCTTTCTCGGGCAACGCTTTCATTACGATCTCGCCCGGCCCGGGGCCGCGCTCTACGGCATCAATCCGACGCCGTCCAGGCCGAACCCGATGCTGCCGGTGGTGAGGCTGCAGGCCAAGGTGATCCAGACCCGGATGCTGGAAGCCGGCGCCGGTGTCGGCTATGGTCACACGTTCCACACGACCGCTCCCCTGGCAGCAGCCACGATCTCGTTCGGCTACGCCGATGGCTGGCATCGCCGCGCGGCGTCGGCGGCCTGGTTCGAGGGCGTGCGCTTGCCCTTCCTCGGGAGGGTGTCGATGGATTCGATCATTCTCGACATCTCGGCCTTGCCCCCCGGCAGGCTTAGGGATGGCGATCTCGTCGAACTGCTGGGTCCGTCGCAGAGCGTCGACGACGCGGCCGGCCATGCCGGCACCATCGGCTATGAAATCCTGACCAGCCTCGGCCCGCGCTTTCATCGGGAGTATGTCGGCGGTTGAGCGCTTTGGCCGCGCTTGACAAGCGGACGCCTGTCGGCAAGGTTTGGGTCATGAGCAACCTCGCCCATATTAGAGCCTTGTTCAGGGTCTGCCCGATCGCGGGAATTTAGCCCCGGCGCGGCCGCCTTTTGGCGCCCGTCCGAACCGGGGCATCTCTACCTGACATCATCATCCCCAAGCCAGGCGGCCTCGCGGCTGCTTTTCATCAAGCCGCCATCGGCCTGGCGGCAGGCGCGCATCCGTTCGATGCGCCAATTCACGAGGTTTGCCATGCAACATGCAACAGGACCCCACCCTCAGAGCCAGCTGCTGGTCAGCGATGCCGACCATGACAGGCTGACGGGCCTGGCGAGGGCGTTTCTCGACCGCGCGCCCGAGACGGCAGAAGATCTGCTTTCGGAAATGGATCGGGCCGCCGTCACGGACGCCGCGGCAATGCCCGCCGATGTGGTGCGAATGGGCTCCGCGGTGACAATCAGCGGCGAAGGCGGAAACACGCAGCGCATCACGCTGGTCTATCCTGGTGAAGCCGACATTGCCGAAAACAGGATCTCGGTTCTGACGCCGATGGGGACGGCGCTCATCGGTGCGGCCGTCGGGCAGCTGGTGTGCTGGAACAGCCGTGGCGGCCGGGAACTGTCGGTGACCGTTGAAGCCGTCGACATGCCCACCTCCATCCAGCAGCGGTCGTGAGCGTGGAGGCGGTGATGACAAGCCCGAATTGCCTGACGACGAAGGATTTCGCCGTTCTCGAAGTCATGCTGGAGCGTCGGCGGGCATTCGCGGATCCGATCGTGCACATGATCGAGCACAAGCTTTCAACCACGGATGTCGTGCCGATCGATTCGGTCGGACCCGATATCGTCACGCTGAACAGCAGGGTGGTGTTTTGTATCGATGCCGGTGCTTCCGAGACGCGAACCCTGGTGCAAAACGAGGTTCGCGGACCGGTCGGCTCCAGCCTGTCGCTTGCAACGCGGCGCGGGCTCTGCATGCTCGGCATGGCTGCGGGCCAGGTGGCATCGATCGAATATCCCGACGGCAGGCGTGAATCGATCCTGATCAAGGCCGTGCTCTACCAGCCGGAGGCCGCGCGACGGGCAGTCAACGATAAGTCCGAAGCCGAGGTCAGGCGACCGCATCGGCTCGCTCTCGTCTACAGCGCCGCGGCCGACAGGCAGCCTCTTGGCGAGAGAGCCGGAATGCGGCAGACAGAGGATGACGACCCCGGTCCCTCGGCGGCGTGAATGGGCAACGGCGCATGGTCTCGAAAATCGCCATCGATTTTCGCAAGGGATCATGCGCAAATCGGAATGCGGCCGCCTCCATCGTCGTCCTGAAGGACGTGGCGCGGCAAGGAGTGAGTGATGAAAATCATGGTGCTGGGCGGTGGCGTGATCGGGGTGACCACGGCGTATTATCTTGCCGAGGCCGGCCATGAGGTGACGGTGGTCGATCGCCAGAAGGGGCCGGCGCTGGAAACCAGCTTCGCCAATGCCGGCGAGATTTCACCGGGCTATGCGTCGCCCTGGGCGGGGCCGGGCGTTCCGCTGAAAGCGATCAAATGGCTTTTGATGAAACATGGCCCGCTGGTGGTGAGGCCGGCCTTCGACCCGCATATGTGGACATGGCTGGTCAAGATGCTGCGCAACTGCACCGCCGAGCGCTACGCGGTCAACAAGGCGCGCATGGTGCCGCTGGCCGAGTACAGCCGCGACATGTTGAAGGCGCTGCGCGAAGCGACCGGCATCGCCTATGACGAGCGTGCCCAGGGCACGTTGCAACTGTTCCGCACACAAAAGCAGCTCGACGGCACGGGTGGCGACGTCGAGGTGCTTAAGAAATACGGCGTCCCCTATGAAATCCTCGACCAGGACGGTTGCATCGCGGCGGAGCCGGGGCTGGCTGGCGTGCGTGAAAAATTCGTCGGCGGCCTCAGGCTGCCCGCAGATGAGACCGGCGACTGCAAGATGTTCACCGACAGGTTGGCCGAACTCTGCGTGGCGCGCGGCGTCAAGTTCGAATACGACACAACGATCTACCGGGTGCTGCGCAGTCGCAACCGCGTCAATAATATGAGCACGAGCAAGGGCTGGAGAGCCGCCGATGCCTATGTGATGGCACTCGGAAGTTATTCGGCGGCGTTCATGCGCCGGATGCGGCGCCCGATCCCGGTCTATCCGGTCAAGGGCTATTCGATGACCGTGCCGATCCAGGATGCTTCCGCGGCGCCCGTGTCGACCGTCATGGATGAAACCTACAAGGTGGCGATCACGCGCCTCGGCGATCGCATCCGGGTCGGCGGCACGGCCGAGATTTCCGGCTTCGACCTCAGGCTGCACGAATCACGGCGGCGCACGCTGGAACATTCGGTCGGCGATCTGTTCCCCGGCGCCGGCGCGATGCGGGACGCGACGTTCTGGTGCGGGTTGCGGCCGATGACGCCGGACGGACCGCCGCTGATCGGCCGCACCGAGCTCTCCAATCTCTATCTCAACACCGGGCACGGCACGCTGGGCTGGACCATGGCCTGCGGCTCGGCCAAGGTGCTGGCCGACATCATCTCGAACCGTGTGCCGGATATCGATGTCCGCGACTTGGCGCAGGAGCGTTATCAGCGATAGCGCGCCGACAGCGGCGCTCAGAATGCCTGCCTGACCCAGTCCTCGTCAAACAGCAGCCGGTAGGCCCACGGGATGGTCACGCTGGTCGGGACAGGATTGGAGTGGGCGACATAGTCGTCATAGATCGGCTTCATCCTGGCGTAGAAAGCGGGATCCAGGACCGTCAAGCCGTTCTCGGTGTCGTGGAAGAAACTGCGGTTGTTGAGATTGACCGAAGAGATGGCGACCAGCCGCTCATCGATCATCAGGATCTTGGAATGCAGCACGACATCGGGCGCCTTGAATTCGCGGATGTTGATGCGGTGGCCATATTTCTCGACAAACAGCTTGTTGAGCGCGGTCAGGAACTTGCCACCGATATCGCCCTTGAGGTCAATGCGGCCGACAATGTCGATCCTGACGCCGCGGGCGAGCGCCCGGTCGAAGGCGAGGCTTAGCTTCGGCGTCAGGTTGAGGTAGGGATTGACGATCTGGACATGGTGCCGGGCGGCATCGATCAATTCGACGAAATAGTCCTCCAGCGCATGGCCGTCTTCATAGGGCACGGAGATGAAGTGTCGCGCGTTGCCGGACGCAGACCGGCCGTCGGATCGCACCGGGATTGAAAAGGGGCGCGCCATGTTGGTGTCGGCATCGCGCAGCCACATGGTCGACAGATGGGCGGCGAGCGTGTCGACCGTGGCCGGGTCGGTGAATTCCAGGTCGAAGTCGCTCCAGTTCGAATAGTAGTTCAGCGAGAACCCGTCGGTCTTGCCATATTGCTCGAGGTCTGGATAACGCGACAGGTCGATCGGCTGGTGGAACAGGAAGCCGTCATGGATGTTGCGGCCGCCGATGATGGCACGCGAGCGGCCGGGATCCCGCGCCAGCGTCGCCAGCATCTTGACATGCATGACCTTGTGCAGTTGTGAAATCTGTTCATCGATCGGAGCGCCGCGATCAGCCCGCCAGCGGTATTCCTGCAGCTCGACATTGGGGAATTCCGCCGCCAATCGGTGCAGCATGGCGTCGTCCTTGTCGCGTTCCAGCACGTCGGTGACCATGATACGCACCTCGGTGCCGAGCGCGGCATGGTGGCGGATCAGCCGCTCGATGATGCGGCCGGAAAAATCCGCCTTGAACTC
The DNA here is from genome assembly GCF_041661565.1 of Mesorhizobium sp. Lineage (GTDB taxonomy): Bacteria > Pseudomonadota > Alphaproteobacteria > Rhizobiales > Rhizobiaceae > Mesorhizobium. Next base: position 3,678 of record NZ_JBAZUD010000044.1, on the reverse strand, counting down.
CAGCGACGACAGATAGATCAGCTTCAGCCTTGGCGCCCGGGAGAAGTCGAGCGGCAGCTCCGGGTCGCCCTTGTCTATTGCCGCGTCGGACAGCGGCGCGCCCATCAGCGCCTCGACCTTGGCGTTGAAGCCGTCACGCGACTTGCGCAGCAGCCTGGGCTCGCCGATCGGCAGAGCGCAGGTCTGCGACAGCCAGCGGCCGGCATAGAATGCACGGCCGAGGGCATCGAGGCCCTTCGGGTCCGGAGTCGGGCAGCGTTGGTAGCGGCTGTCGAAGGAGGCGAGCGCCGGATCGGCGGTTTCCTCGCGCAGGATGGTGAGCGGTGCTCCCGCCGGAGCGAGGCTGGAGCGGATGCTGGCCGCGCAGCGGTTCAGGCCGCCGCTCGGGAACAGGCTGACCGCGTCGTCTTCGCCCGACAGGCGGACGCGAAATGCAGCGCCCTTGGCGATCGTGCGTGAACCGCCGCCGGAATGGACCGTCAGCGCGCCGTCGCACGAGCCCTCGATCTCCGCCGGTTGCTTGCCCGCCTGGCGCAGCACGATCTCGACGCTGTGCGCCTGCAGCCCGGAAAAGTCGAAGGTCTTGGCTGCCGAAGGCCGTGCCCCAGCGTCGATGTAGAGTGTCTGCCGCGACACTCGCCAGCGGGCGGCGAAATGGCCGACGCCACCGCCGCCAGCGGCCGGCCGCAGATGTGTCTCGCCGACCGGCCCGGCCAGTTGCTCCATCGTCCGGTAGGTCGCCTGGAAGTTGCTGTTGCGGATCGCGTAGCGGTCGTGCCCGAAGCGGCCGGTGCCGTTGGCGCGATCCATGGCGCCTAGCTGATGGTGGGCGAGCAGGGCCAGGAACCGTTTTTCGTAGCCGCCATTGGCGGCCTCGCCGAAAAACAGCTCAGCTGCTGCTTGCGGGCCGGATGTGCCGGCCGAAATCGGCGGTCGCGCGCAGTTCTCGTGGCCTGGCCCGAGATCGCAGGTCCCAAGGCCGGCAGGGCCGGCGCAACCGGCAAGAACGGCCAGCCCGAACAAAATCAGCGTGATGAAGAAGGCGCGGCCGCTCAACCGGGCGCCCCGACCTTCAGGACGCCGAGTTGCGCAGGGTCGCGAGGCGGCATGAAACCCTGCGGGAAGACCCTGCAGACAGGAAGGGCGAAGGTGGCGATCAGCAGGTCCGCCTCGCCGCGCATCTTGCGCGGCGCCGTCCTGTCCGCGCGTATTGCCTTGGCCGAACCGACAAGCGCACCGTCGCAATCGCAGTGGTCATGACGCGCGATGTAGCAGGCGTCATGGCTCCGGCAGGCCGCGTCGAGGCGGTCGATAGGCGGGGCGGACAGATCGCCGGTGCGGGTGCCGGGACCGCAGTAATTGCCGAACACGAAAGGTGATGGGCGCGCCATGGCGTAGCGGATGGGCTTGGGCAATTCGGCTTCAGGCACTTTGGTCCAAGGGTTGGCGCATGCGGAGACGAAGAGCAGCGGCAGGATGGCAAGAACGGCTCGCATGTCTATCCGCGCCAGCTTTCCGAGAGATGTCACACCGGCAACCTGCCGATGGCCGGCGATCGTGCGCCCGATGCCACACTGGCCGATTTTGTGGCAAGGGAAAGGCGGAATGTCATGCGAACAGGGCTCGCTCGCGCTCCACCGCCTTGGTGATGAAGCCAGCGACGATCTGGATGCGGCGCAGCGGCCTCACCGATTCATGATAGACCAGCCAGTAGGCGCGGCGGATGGGGGCCACCACATCAACGGCCACCAGTTCCGGCATGGAGCGGGCAACGAAAGTGTGCAGGATGCCGATGCCGGCGCCGGAGCGCACCGCCTCGGCCTGGCCGAGCGCCGAGGAGATGGCGAAGCTGGTGCGCCAGTCCGCGCTGAACTCGGCCGCGTAGTCGAGCGAGGGGCTGACGATGAGGTCCGGCACATAGCCAATGAGCGGGTGTTGGCCGAGTTCGGCGGCTGTCTTGGGCAAGCTGTGGGCTCGCGCATAGGCGCGTGAGGCAAACAGGCCCAGCGAATAGTCGACCAGCTTTCCCGCCACCAGCCGGCCTTCGGTCGGCCGCTCGACGGTGATGGCGATGTCCGCCTCGCGGCGCGACAGGGAGAAGGAACGCGGCACCGGCACGAGCTGGATGGTGAGTTCTCGGTGCAGCGCGGTCAGTTCGCCGAGCCGCCTGGCCAGGAAGGCAACGCCAAAACCGTCCGGCGCGCCGATGCGGACCGTCCCCGAGACGTCGTCGCCCTCGCCGGCGACAGTCGACCGCGCGGCGATCATGTCGGCCTCCATGCGCTCGGCGATGTCGAGGAAGCGTTCGCCGGCAGGCGTGAGTTCGCTGCCCGTGGTCAGACGGCGGAACAGCTTGGCCCGTAGTGCCTCCTCGAGCGCGGCGATGCGGCGCGAGACGGTGGCGTGATTGAGCTCGAGGCGCCTGGCCGCGCCAAGGATCTGGCCGGCGCGCGCCACGGCGAGGAAGATGCGGACGTCATCCCAGTTCATTGGGACGGTCCGATCCAATAGCGAGCGGCGGGACGCAGGGGGGTGTCAAGGAACTCAAATCTCTCAAGTCCGCATGGCGGTAAGTTGCACCTTGTCATTTGCGGCAATTGATGCCCGCGCGTCAACCGCTCTCTATTTTCCGCACAACGGTTGCGTTCTGGCTCGCGTTGCCATTCGCCGGCCAAAGGCGGACAATGCGGCATCAAGAACCCAGGGAGAGAAATCATGATCGACTACGGTCATTTCATCGGCGGCAAGCGTGTCGCCGGGACCAGCGGCCGCAAGCAGGATGTCATGCAGCCGATGGACGGCTCCGTGCGCGGCACGGTGGCGCTGGCTTCGCAGGCCGAACTGCGCGCGGCGGTCGAGAACGCCAAGGCGGCGCAGCCCGGCTGGGCGGCCACCAATCCGCAGCGCCGCGTGCGCGTGCTGATGAAGTTCCTCGAACTGGTCGCCAGGGAATATGACGCACTGGCAGAGATCCTGGCGCGCGAACACGGCAAGACCATCGCCGACGCCAAGGGCGACATCCAGCGCGGCCTCGAAGTGGTCGAGGTCTGCATCGGCGCGCCGCATATGATGAAGGGTGAGTTCACCGATGGCGCCGGCCCGGGCATCGACGTCTACTCGATGCGCCAGCCGCTCGGCGTCGTCGCCGGCATCACGCCGTTCAACTTCCCGGCCATGATCCCGCTGTGGAAGATCGCCCCGGCCATCGCCTGCGGCAACGCCTTCATTTTGAAGCCTTCCGAGCGCGACCCCGGTGTGCCGATGCGCATCGCCGAACTGTTCCTCGAGGCCGGCCTGCCGGCGGGCATCCTCAACGTCGTCAATGGCGACAAGGAGGTGGTCGACGCGATCCTCGACGATCCCGACATCAAGGCCATCGGCTTCGTCGGCTCGACGCCGATCGCCCACTACATCTATTCGCGCGGCACCGCGGCCGGCAAGCGAGTGCAGTGCTTCGGTGGCGCCAAGAACCATATGATCATCATGCCCGACGCCGACATGGACCAGACCGTCGACGCGCTGATCGGCGCCGGCTACGGCTCGGCCGGCGAGCGCTGCATGGCGATCTCGGTCGCCGTCCCCGTCGGCAACGACACCGCCAACCGGCTGATGGAAAAGCTGATCCCGCGCGTCGAAAGCCTGAAGGTCGGCCCGTCGACGGATTCCTCCGCCGATTTC
>NZ_JBAZUD010000043.1:0-32631 GCF_041661565.1 Mesorhizobium sp. | reverse complement strand
TCCTTGACGCAACCGCCCTTCACCGCTTCGTCGTCGGGCGGGACGGCGAAGGCCACTGGATCGCGCGTGACGAGGAGGGCCAGACCGGCGGCGTTTTTGCCGACAGGAATTCCGCCGTGCGTTTCGCCACGATGGAAAGCGGCCGTCGGGCTGGAGCGATCCGCTTCGCCCCGGCAAGCGTGCGGCTTTCCCTGTTCAACTGAACTGCGTTCCCCGCTAGTCGGAACGATTTGGCCATGGACAACGACATTGCTGGGCCAAACAGCGCCGATCTCGCCGGATTGCTTGATCGCCTGCCGCATGTCGGCAAGCTGCTCGAGCACCAGCTCTGGGAAGCGGCACACGCCCTGTCGCTCGACAGATCGTCCCGGCAAGGCCGGCGATTCGCCGGTCTGATGGAGGTCGGCGCCATGCTGGACGCCGTCCTCCTGCTGGTCACTTCGTCGAAGCCGGAGCGTTCGGTGTCAGCCATCAGCAAGATCGGCGAGCGCTGGCTTTGCTCCATTCAAATCACACCCGCAGAGTCGCCAACCAAAGCCGGCGTGGCCGAAGCGGACCACATCGATCTGGCTGCCGCGCTGCTGTCGGCCCTGCTTTCCTCGCACCTCGTGAAGACGGTGCATCCAAGAATTCACCCATGAGATACTGATTGCCATGACACCCGAACAAGCCCGAATGCGCCTGACCGGAGCGATGACCGCTCTGGTAACGCCGTTCACCAACGGCGAGGTCGACCTGAAGCAACTGACCGCGCTGTTGCGCTGGCAGATCGAACAAGGGATCAACGGGCTGGTGCCATGCGGCACCACCGGTGAGGCGCCAACCCTGTCGTGGGAGGAGCGCCTCGACATCATCGCGCTATGCGTGAAGATCGCCGGCGGCCGGGTCCCAATTATCGCCGGCACCGGAACCAACAGCACCGAGACGACGATCGCCTTTTCGACCGCCGCCGAAGCCTTTGGCGCCGACGCCGCCCTCATCGTGACGCCCTACTACAACAGGCCGAGCCAGGAAGGGATCTTTCGCCATTTTGAGGCGGTCGCAGCCAAGGTCAGGATACCGATCATCGTCTACAATGTGCCGACGCGAACCGGCGTCGACCTGTCGCAGGAGACGATCGAGCGCCTGGCGAAGATTCCGACCATCGTCGGCATCAAGGAGGCCACCGGCGATGTGAGCCGGCTATCCATGCTTCCGGCTGTGCTCAGGCGCCGCTTCATCTGCCTCTCCGGCCATGACGCGACGGCGTTCGGTTTCAACACGATGGGTGGGCGCGGGACGATCTCGGTGGTCTCCAATGTCGCGCCGCGGCTGTGCGTCGAGATGCATGATGCGTGCCGGCAGGGCGACCATCACACCGCCCGTGCCATCCATCATCGCTTGCGGCCGCTGATCGCGGCGCTTGAGCTGGAGAGCAATCCGGTCCCGATCAAGTACGCCCTGAGTCTTGCGCTAGGACTTAGCCCGGATGTCCGCTTGCCCCTGGTCCCGGTTCGCCCCGAAACCGAGACCGCGATCCGGGAAGCCATGTTGGACCTGAACGGCAATGTGTCCGGTGCCGTCCAATCAAGCGCGGTCCTGGCCAAGTCCGCGCCGTGGCATGAGTTGTAAAGCCACGGATTTGCGCCGCGTCACCAGGGCCAGTGCCCCCCTCCAAGCGCCCCCATCGCATCCACGACGCGGGTGAAGCTCGACCGGGCGCGGGCGACCGTATGCCGGGCCCTGAGGTAGCCATGCACGAGCCCCCGCTCCTCGATCCAGATGGCGCTCCCTCCGGCCGCGACAATGCGGTCGCGGTAGGCCTCGCCGTCCGACGATAGCGGGTCGCATTGCGCGGTGATCAGCATGGTCGGCGGCAGGTTGGAGAAGTCGGTGTCGGCAAGCGGCGTCAGTGTCGCATCATTGCCGCGATCCTGCCCGCCGGTGCGGATATGCTTGTAGAATTCGAGGTCGCGCACGGTCAGCATGGGCGCTTCGGCGTGTGTCACATAGGACGCTGTCGAGCGGTTGCCGCCAAGGCCGGGATAGATCAGCACCTGGCCGGCAGGTCTTTTCGCGTGACCGCGCGTGGCATGGCTGACGGCGGCTGCGAGATTTCCGCCGGCGCTGTCGCCGCAGAGCAGGATGGGGCGATCGCGTGTGGACACGGCCCATAGGAAGGCGCTCATCGCATCGTCGAAAGCGGCCGGATGGAGATGCTCCGGCGCCAGCCGGTAGTCGACGGAGACCACCTCATAGCCGGTGCGGGCACAGAGTTCGGCACAGACATCGTCATGGCTGTCCAGCCCGCCGAGGATGAAGCCGCCGCCGTGGAAATAGAGCACCGTCGCTGCCGCTTGCGGCATGCTTCGGTAGGTCCGGATCGGAATTTTGTGGGTGGGGGTCGGAATGGCGGATGTTTCGACCGTCACGCCTGCGGGATAGCCGGCAAAGAATTCCCGGCACATGCGGTCGTAGATTTCGCGCTGCTGCGCGATCGTGTAGTCGATCGTGTCGGGCGGATAATAGGAGTTGGTCCGCTCGATGAAGGCCCATGTCTCGGCGTCGATGAGGGTGGTGTAGTCGGTCATGCTGGGAGTGACGACTGCGTAGGTTGAGCCCAGGCACCCCCCTCTGTCCTGCCGGACATCTCCCCCGCAAGGGGGGAGATTGGCAGTTTCGGTGACGGCGTTTGCCTTGCGACGCTGATGATTTGCGAAGCCTGAGACGACATCCAATCTCCCCCCTTGCGGGGGAGATGGCCGGCAGGCCAGAGGGGGGTGTGACGGAACGCCATCATGTCCAGACTGCCGTCACTTCCCCTTCCAAACCGGCTCACGCTTCTCCGCAAAAGCGCGGAAGCCTTCCATATTGTCCTCCGAGCCATACAGCGCATCGACCGTCGGCAACTGGCGGCGCGTCACCCGGTTCATCGCGTCCTGGAAGGTCAGCGATTCGGCCACGCGCGCGGTCTCCTTGATCGCGGCGAACACCAGCGGCGGGCCGCCGGCCAGCAGTCGGGCGATCTCCCAGACGCGGTCCTCGAGCTTTTCCTTGGGCAGCACCTCATTGACCAGGCCCCAGCGATGCGCCTCGGCCACATCCATCCAGCGGCCGGTCAGCAAAAGGTCCATGGCGACATGATAGGGGATGCGCTTCGGCAGCTTGATCGTCGCGGCATCGGCCAGCGTGCCGGCGCGGATCTCGGGCAGGGCGAAGGAGGAATGGTCGGAGGCATAGATGAGGTCGCAGGACAGCGCCAGTTCGAAGCCGCCGCCCACGGCCATGCCGTTGACGCAGGCGATGACCGGCTTGTTGAGGTCGCGCAGTTCCTGCAGGCCGGCAAAGCCGCCAACGCCATAATCGCCGTCGACAGCGTCGCCGCCGGCCGCGGCCTTGAGGTCCCAGCCGGCGCAGAAGAACTTGTCGCCGGCGGTCTTGACGATGGCGACGCGCAATTCCGGATCGTCGCGGAACGCCTTGAAGGTCTCGCCCATCAAGCGCGAGGTCTTCAAGTCGATGGCGTTGGCCTTGGGCCGGTCAAGCGTGACCTCGAGGATAGTGCCCTCGCGGCGGGTGGAAATGACGTCAGACATTCTTGTTCTCTCCCAGCACCAGCAATGCGTCGGCAATCCAGGCGCCCTTGCCCTCCCTGCAGACGATCAGCGGATTGATGTCGAGTTCCTCGATCTCGCCGGCATTCTCCTGCACGAAGGCGGCAATGCCCGCGATGGCGTCGATGGCGGCCGCGACATCGGCTTTCGGCCGGCCGCGATAGCCTTCCAGCAACGGAAACAATCTGAGGCCGCGCAGTGCCGCCTCGATGTCGTCGCGGGTCGCCGGCAGCATCAGCGTGACGCTGTCGCGCAGCAATTCGACCAGCACGCCGCCGGTGCCGAGCGTCATCACCGCGCCGAACATCGGGTCGCGGGTGAAGCCGACCAGCAATTCGGCGACACCGTCGCGCACCATGCGCTCGACATAGAGGCCGGTGCCGAGCGGCAGCAGGTCATGCGCCGCCGTGCTGACGGATTCGGCGTCTCTGAGGTTGAGCCTGACGGCGCCGACCTCGGATTTGTGGCTGACGCCCAGGGCCTTCAGCGCGACAGGGAAGCCGAGCGCCATCGACGAGATCACCGCCTCGACCGCATTGGCCGCGCGTTCGCCTTTCGGAACCGGAAGCCCGGCCCTGATCAGACGGGACTTGGCCTCCGCCTCGTCCGGCGTCACATGCTCGCCGCCGGCAGCACCGGAAGCAGACGTGTCGATCGGCTGGGCCTGCGGTTCAGCCCACGCCCAGCCGATGAAGGCGGCGGCCTGCGCGGCGTCCATCGCCTCGGAAATGCCGAACAACGGCACCATGCCTCGCGCCATGAGCTCGGCGGTGTATTCCTCAGGCAGGTTCTCCGGCAACGACGACACGATCGCGCCATGCGCCTTGTTGGTCTTCAGGGCCGATTCGAAAGCGCGCAACGTTGCCCACCAGTCGGTGACCGAACAGCGGTCGGGACGCGGAAAGTCGAGCACCAGCATGTTCAAGTCGAAGCCGCCCGACACCATGGCGGTGAAGGTGGCGGTCATCGCCGGTTCGTTGTTCCAGATGAAGGTGTGGTAATCCAACGGGTTGGCGACGGCGACCAGCGGCCCGAGCGTCGACTTGACCTGGGCGCGGTGCATGTCGGTCAGCACGGGGAAATTGACCCAGCGGCCTTCGGCGCTGTCGGCCATGACCGAGGCCTCGCCGCCCGAGCAGCTCATCGATGACAGACGATAGCCGGGCAGCGGACCCGTGATGTGCAGAAGCTTCAGTGCCTCGATGAAGGCGGGGATGGAATCGATGCGGGCGATGCCCAGCCGCTTCAGGAAGGCGCCCGACGCGGCGTCCGAGCCGGCAAGCGAGGCGGTGTGCGAGACCGTTGCCTGGCGCGCCTGTTCGGAGCGGCCGACCTTCATGGCGATGATCGGCTTCCTCAACTCCCGCGCCCTCGCGGCCAGCCGTTCGAAGCCGGCCACCGAATCGAAAGCTTCGATATGCAGGCCGAGCGACGTCACCCGCTCGTCTTCGATCAGGCCGAGGGCCATCTCGGACAGCCCCGTCTGTGCCTGGTTGCCGGCGGTCATCAGGAAGGCGATCGGCAGGCCGCGCTTCTGCATCGTCATGTTGATGGCGATGTTGGACGACTGGGTGATGATGGCGACACCCTTGCCGCCCTCGGCCAGCCTTATCCCGCCATGCTGGTCGGGCCACAAAAGCGCGCCGTCCGCATAGTTGATCAGGCCGTAGCAGTTCGGCCCGATGATCGGCATTTGCCCGGCGGCGGCGACCAGTTCGGCCTGCAGCCGCTCGCCGTCGTCGTCATAGGCCTCGGTTTCGAGGAAGCCGGCGGCGAAACAGACGGCGCCGCCTGCGCCGCGCTCGGCCAATGCCTTGACGACCTCGATGGTCAGATGCCGGTTGACGCCGACAAAGGCCGCATCGGGCGCGCCCGGCAGGTCGGCCACCGAACGATAGGCCTTGCGGCCGGCGACTTCGTCCTTGGTCGGATGCACCGGCCAGATCTCCCCGGCAAAACCCATCTTGATCGATTGCGCGACGACGGCGGCGGCCTGTATGCCGCCGAAGACCGCGATCGATTTCGGGCGTAGAAGGCGCTCAAGTTTGTGCATGCTCAGGCCCCGAACGGGCGCAGCAGCGCCCGCGAAATGATATGACGCTGGATTTCCGACGTCCCTTCCCAGATGCGCTCGACACGGGCGTCGCGCCAGATGCGCTCCAGCGGCAGATCATCCATTAATCCCATGCCCCCATGGATCTGGATCGCCTCATCAGCGACGAAGGCGAGCATTTCGCTGGCCTTCAGCTTGGCCATGGCCATGTCCTGGTCGGTGACGGTGCCCTGATCGTACTTCCAGCCGGCTTCGAAGACCATCAGGTCGGCGGCCTTCAGTTCGGTCGCCATGTCGGCGAGCTTGAACGACACGCCCTGGAACTTGCCGATCTGCTGGCCGAATTGCTGGCGCTGCGCGGCATATTCCACGGCGTGGCCAAGCGCCCGCTCGGCACGGCCGAGGCAGGTGGCGCCGACCTGCAGGCGGGTGGCGCCGAGCCAGGAATTGGCGACCTCGAAACCCTTGTGCACTTCGCCAAGGACCTGGGCACTTGGCAAGCGGCAATCGTCGAATTCGAGGATGGCGTTGGTGTAGCCGCGATGCGAAACGTTGCGGTAGCCGTCGCGAACCGTGAAACCCTTGGTGCCCTTGTCGACGAAGAAGGCGGTGATCTTCTTGCGTTTGCCGCGTGGCGAATCCTCCTCACCCGAGGCCATGAAGACGATCGCAAAATCGGCGAGATCGGCATGCGAGATGAAGTGCTTGGTGCCGTTCAGCACCCAATCGTCGCCATCCTGCACGGCCGTCGCCTTCATGCCGCGCAGATCGGAGCCCGCGCCCGGCTCGGTCATCGCCAGGCAGTCCCATTTCTCGCCGCGGATGCAGGGAAACAGGTATTTTTCGCGTTGCTCCGGCGTGCCGGCGAGCAGGATGTTGGACGGGCGCGCCACGCAGGTCCAGTGTAGTGCGTAGTTGGCGCGGCCTAGTTCCTTCTCGTAAAGCAGCCAGCTCACCGTATCGAGCCCCGCGCCACCGACGTCTTCCGGCATGTTGGCGGCGTAAAGCCCGGCTTCGATCGCCTTGGCCTTGATTTGCTCGATCAGGTCGCGGCGCAGCACGCCGGTGCGTTCGACCTCGCGCTCATGCGGGTAAAGCTCGTTCTCGACGAAGGCGCGCGTCGTTTCGACGATGAGCTTCTGCTCTTCCGAAAGACCGAAATCCATGGTCTCAGCCTTTCTTCTTGCCGGTCTTTTTCTTTTCGGCCTTCTTCACCGGCTTCAACGCCTTGGCCTTCTCGGCCGCCTTGGAGGCGGTGGGCTTCTTCGCCGCCAGCTTGGCGAGCTGCTTGGTGTAATCCTTGTGCAGCGCGCCGGCCCCCCAGCCCTTGCCCTTGTTCTGCTTCGACAGCGCGTCCATGATGGCGACCAGATTGTCATCGCGGATCTTTTCCAGCTCGCGGATCGACAGGCCGTGCGCCTGGTCGTCCGACTGGGTGGCGATCAGGTCGACCAGCTCGTCGTTGAACTCCGGCACGTCCATCAGCTTGGTCCATGGCCATTTCAGGCAAGGTCCGAACTGCGCCATGAAGTGGCGCATGCCGGCTTCGCCGCCGGCGACGCGGTAGACCTGGAACATGCCCATCTGCGCCCAGCGCAGGCCGAAGCCATAGCGCATGATGTCGTCGAGTTCCTCGACCGTGCAGATGCCGTCCTTGATCAGCCACAGCGCCTCGCGCCACGCTGCCTCCAGCAGGCGGTCGCCGACGAAGGCCTCGATTTCCTTGCGGATGACGACGGGCTTCATGCCGATCGAGGCGTAGATTTCCTTGGCAACCTCTATCGCCTCGGGAAAGGTCTGCTCTCCGCCGACGATCTCGACCAGCGGCAGCAGGTAGACCGGGTTGAACGGATGGCCGACGACCAGCCGCTCCGGATGCTTCTTCATCGCCACCTGCATGTCGGTCGGCTTGATGCCGGAGGTCGAGGAGCCGACGATGGCGTTGGCCGGCGCGTGGATGTCGATCTCGGCCAGCACCTTGTGCTTGAGGTCGAGGCGCTCCGGCACGCTTTCCTGGATGAAGTCCGCATCGGCAACAGCCTCGGCGATGGTCTTGGCGAAGGTCAGCTTGCCTTCCTTGGGCAGGCCGCCTGGCACCATCTGCTTGTAGGCGCGGCGCGCGCCCTTCATCACTTCCGAGACCTTGCGCGACGCTTCGGGATCGGGATCGAAGATCGACACGTCGATGCCGTTGAGCAAAAGGCGCGCCACCCAGCCAGCGCCGATGACACCGCCGCCGATGGCGGCCGCCTTGTTGATGATGCTCATGCTGAGGCTCCGGTTCTTGTCCTGGCGGTTTCGGGATCGATGAGAGGCACGCGCTCGCCGGCGCGGATCACGGCCGGGTCGTAGGCCTTGCGACCAAAGACTTCGAGCACGAAAGGCCGGAAGAACTCGATCGGCAGCGTGTCGTAGTCGGGGTCGAAGCTCGACTGGTCCCAGCGCTCGCAGAACTGGTCGCAATCGTCGAAATAGGCATGGCCGGCGAAACGGTCGCGTGCGTGGCGATTGCCGCCGACATGGTGGGCGTAATACAGCCGCTGGAAGTCGCCGTGTTTCTCCACCACCCAGGTGCATTGCTCGCGCACGAAGGGCTTCAGGATCGAAGCGGCATATTCGTCGTGATTGTAGGGCGCGTAGATGTCGCCGATATCATGCAGCACCGCGCAGGCGATCCAGTCGGTGTCGGCGCCGTCGCGCCACGCGCGCGTTGCCGCCTGCAGCGAATGGCCGAGCCGGGTGATCTTGTAGCCCGAAATGCCTTCGTCGAGCTGCACCAGCGCGTCGAGCAGGCGTTCGCCGGTCCTGGCGGCATAATCGGTCTCATGCGCGGTCAGGAACGCGTAGTCGTCCCTGTCGCCATCCTTCATCGCGGAGAATTTGACGGTAGCCATTCCGGTTCCCTCCAAATCAAGCCGCTATCGGAGCCCGCTTGGTCAAATTGAGCTTCTTGCGCACTTCATCGGGGCCCAGGACGCTGGCGCCCAGATTGGTGACGATGCTGGCGGCGCGCTCGACCAACTGCGCATTGGTGGCGAGCACGCCCTTGTCGAGCCACAGATTGTCTTCGAGGCCGACGCGGACATTGCCGCCGGCCAGCACGGCCGCCGCGGCATAGGCCATCTGGTTGCGGCCGATGGAGAAGGCCGACCAGTTCCAGGTCGACGGCACGTTGTTGACCATTGCCATGAAGGTGTTGAGGTCGTCGGGCGCACCCCATGGCACGCCCATGCAGAGCTGCACCAGGGCGTCGCCATCGAGCACCTTTTCCTCGACCAGTTGCTTGGCGAACCACAGATGGCCGGTGTCGAAGGCCTCGATCTCCGGCTTGACGCCGAGCGCGGTCATCATGCCGCCCATGGCGCGTAGCATGCCGGGCGTGTTGGTCATGACATAGTCGGCCTCGGCGAAGTTCATGGTGCCGCAGTCCAGCGTGCAGATTTCCGGCAGGCACTGGCGCACATGTTCCACACGGTTGGTGGCGCCGCCCATGTCGGTGCCTTTTTCATTGAGCGGCAACGGCGCTTCGGGCGAGCCGAACACCATGTCGCCGCCCATGCCGGCGGTCAGGTTCAGGATGACATCGACGTCGGCCGCGCGAATACGCTCGGTCACTTCGCGGTAGAGATGCACGTCGCGCCTCGGCTTGCCGGTCTCGGGGTCGCGGACATGGCAGTGGACGATGGCCGCACCCGCCTTTGCCGCGTCGATGGCCGAGTCGGCGATCTGCTTGGGCGAGCGCGGCACATGCGGGCTGCGATCCTGCGAGCCGCCGGACCCGGTCACGGCACAGGTAATGAAGACCTCACGGTTCATCGCGAGCGGCATCGAAAGTCCTCCCAATCGAGATAGCCGTGCATGTCGCTCAACACCGGGAAACCGGTTTTGAGGTGACGACATGCACCGGTGCGGGCCAACAATGACTGACTTGCCGGAAAGTGTTTTGCGTTTTACGAAGCTCTCATGATCAAAAGCGAAAAGCCAACGATCTTTCGCGCCGAACGGTCGCCGCTCAAGGTGACGCTGCTGGTGTTTTCTGGCTCATCCATTATGTGCGTCGCATCGGCCGTTGATCCGCTGCGCGCCGCCAACCGCATTTCCGGCGAGACCTTGTTCGATTTCAAGCTGGTCTCGGTGACCGGCGAGGCTCCGGTCACCACTTGCGGCCTGCCAGTGGCGGTCAGTGGCCGTTTCGATGCGGCCGAACCGACAGATGTGCTTGTCGTCGTTGCCGGTTTCGGCACCCAGAACTACGCAACGTCAGCTCTGCTGTCAGGCCTGCGCCGGGCGGCGCGGACGGCGCGCGCCTGCGGCGGCGTCGAGGCCGGCACCTGGCTGGTCGCGCGCGCGGGCCTGCTGGAAGGGCGCAGCGCCACCACCCACTGGGAAGACATGGAGGATTTTTCATCCGCCTTCCCCGGCGTCGATGTCCGTCCCGATCGCTATGTCATCGACGGGCCGGTCTTCACCTCGGGCGGCGCTTCACCGACCTTCGACCTGATGCTGCATCTCATTCGCACGCGGCTCGGCATGGCCGTCGCGCTCGATGTCGCCAGCGTTTTCATCTACGACCAGGCGCGAGCCGCGACCGATGCGCAGCCGTTGGTTTCGCTCGGCCGGCTCGATGGCTTTGATCCGCGCCTGGCACAGGCCATCCGGCTGATGGAATCGCATGTCGACCAGCCGCTGACCATCGACGCGGTAGCAAAGCGCGCCGGCGTGACGGCGCGGACATTGGAAAGCATCTTCCGCAAATCGATCGGCGAGACTCCGGGCGCCTACTATCTCAGACTGCGCCTGGGCGCCGCGCGCCGGCTGGTCGTCGATACGCGGGTGGCGATGGCCGATATTGCCGCGCGGACCGGCTTCTCGTCCGCCGCGGCGTTTTCAAGGGCGTTTTCAAGCGCTTTCGGCGAAGCGCCGGTCAGGTTGCGCCGTGGTTGAAGCAATCTCGCGAAACTGTGCGATCAGGCCGCGTCCCGACGGTCGCCGTCGAGTTGCGAACGCATCTGCTTGACCAGCCGGATTTCGAAACGGTTGCTGACGGCGCGATCCCATTCGTTCGAGATCTTGGCATCGTCGGTCTTGCGCGGCATCGCCATCAAGCGGTCGATGATCGAGCCCGTCTCGCCCGGTGAGAGCAGGGCGTCGATTTCACGTTCGTTCTGCATCGGTTCGCCTCCTTCTTCCGCTCCGCCACGCAGCATCCTTATACGAGATTCGTGACGGCTGTTTGAAGGCAGGAGCGAGGTCATTGGAGGGCGGCAAAGGGCAAAACGATGTCGCCGCTGCCGGCCTTTTGGGCAAAGCCATTCTCTCGGCTGGATCGAACGGCAAGCCCGCCAAGGCTTTTCGGCACCTTGGCGGGTTTGGTTCAAGAGGCGATCGTTCAGACGTATCTGTTGACGATGTTTTCCAGCAGTTCCTGGCGGCCGGATCTGGGCTGCGGCTCGATCTTCTTCTTGACGACGCGCTCGGCGATCTCTTCCAGTGACCGCTTGCCGGCAAGCATCGCCTTGCCTTCACCGGTATTCCATCCGGCATAGCGTTCGGCCAGCGGCGCCGACAGCGCCTTGTCCTCGATCATGCGGGCCGCGGCCTTGAGGCCGCGCGCGCAAGAATCCATGCCGCCGATATGGCCGATCAGCAGGTCCTGCGGGTCGAGCGACTGGCGGCGCAGCTTGGCGTCGAAATTGGTGCCGCCGGTCTTGAAGCCACCTGCCTGCAGGACCTGATAATAGGCCAGCGCCATCTCCGGCACGTTGTTGGGGAACTGGTCGGTATCCCAGCCCGACTGGTAGTCGTTGCGGTTCATGTCGATGGAGCCGAAGATGTTAAGCGCATTGGCGAGCGCCAGTTCGTGCTCGAAGGAATGGCCGGCGAGGATGGCATGGCCCTGCTCGATGTTGACCTTGACCTCCTTTTCCAGGCCGAAGCGCTTGAGGAAGCCGTAGACCGTCGCGACGTCATAGTCGTACTGGTGCTTGGTCGGCTCCTGCGGCTTCGGCTCGATCAGGATGGTGCCCTTGAAGCCGATCTTGTGCTTGTAGTCGACGACGAGACTGAGGAAGCGCCCGGCTTGTTCTTGCTCGCGCGCAAGGTCGGTGTTGAGCAGCGTCTCGTAGCCTTCGCGCCCACCCCACAGCACATAGTTCTCGCCTTTCAACCGCTTGGTGACGTCGATGCAGCTTTTGACGGTGGCCGCCGCGTAGGCAAACACATCCGGGTCGGGATTGGTGGCGGCGCCCGACATGAAACGGCGATGGGAGAACAGGTTCGCCGTGCCCCACAGGAGCTTGACGCCCGTCTGCTTCATCTTGCCGGCAAAATAATCGGCGATCTCGTCGAGCCGCGCGGCGCTCTCGGAAAAATCCCTGCCTTCCGGCCGCACGTCGGCGTCGTGGAAGCAGAAATAGGGCGCGCCCAGCAGCGAAAACATCTCGAAGGCGACGTCTGCCTTGAGTCTTGCCAACTCCATCGTGTCGACGCCGCCCGCCTTAGGAAACCACGGCCGGTCAAAGGTCTGGCCGCCGAACGGATCGCCGCCCGGCCAGGCGAAGGAATGCCAATAGGCGACGGCAAAGCGCAGATGGTCTTCCAGTCGCTTGCCGGCCACGACCTCGTCGGGATTGTAGAACCGGTAGGCGAGCGGATTGGTCGAGTCCGGCCCCTCATATTTGATCGTCTGGATGTCGCCGAAAAATCCGCTGCTCATGATTTTCTCCTCTCGAATGGTCCGCCCTGATTACCTCAGGCGTAATTGGTTGCGTTCTTCGCTTGGGCGAAAAGGCTCGCGTCAAAGCCAGTCAACAAAGGAGACAGACCATGGCCGACCTCAACAAGATCGCTGAAGGCTACATCAACGCCTGGAACGAGAGCGACGCGGGTCGCCGCGCAGCCCTGCTCGAGGCGATCTTCACCGAAGACGTCAGCTACCGCGATCCGCTGATGCAGGGCGATGGCCATGCTGGTGTCGGGGCGCTCATCGACGGCGTGCAGCAGCGCTTTGCCGGTTTTCGGTTCTCGCTGAAGGGCGCGCCGGACGGTTTTGCCGACACCATCCGCTTCTCGTGGAACCTCGGCCCGGAAGGCACCGAATCGGTCATCGAAGGCACCGACATCGGCATCATCGAGAACGACCGCCTGAAAAGCGTCACCGGCTTCCTGGACAAGGTGCCGGCGCAGTAAGGGTTTCCGGGTAAGGCAGGTGCCAGGCGCCCCCCTCTGGCCTGCCGGCCATCTCCCCCTCGAGGGGGGAGATTGGCTGGCATCCTCGCCTTCGCCAATCACCAACCTTACAAAACTGGCAGCCCCGCTGACGCTGCTGATCTCCCCCCTTGAGGGGGAGATGCCCGGTAGGGCAGAGGGGGGCGCCTCGCGCCTGCTCACGCAGTTACAGCCCTTATCGCCGGATACAGCGCCCGGTAGCGATGATAGGCGTCCGCATAGGCGCTGCCCTGCGCGACGTCCGGCTCGATCGTGTCATCCGTCCTCGGCGCGGTGCACACCGCCAGCGGGTCAGCCCCCGTCGCCGCAATCAGGCCAAGCCGCGCCGCGCCGAAGGCGGCGCCGAAGTCGCCGTCGGCGGGAATGTCGACCGGCAGGCCGAGCGCCGTGGCGATGGCCTTCAGCCAGTAGCGGGAGCGCGAACCGCCGCCGATCGCGGTCACCCGCGTCAAGGTCGTGCCGGCCGATTTCAAGGCTTCGAGACTGTCACGGAAGGCGAAGGCAACGCCCTCGAGCACCGCCTGGGTCAGCACGGCACGGCTCGATTCATGCGCCAGACCGGTGAACGAGCCGCGAATGGCGGCATCATTGTATGGCGTGCGCTCGCCCGAGAGATAGGGCAGGAAGGAAACGCCTGTCGGCGCCTTCAGCTTTTCGCCGAGTTCAGCGGTCAGGTCGCCGGCGCCCTTGCCGGTGATCTCCGACAGCCAGTTCAGCGAATCGGTCGCCGACAGGATGACGCCCATCTGGTGCCAGGTGTTGGGCAGCGCGTGGCAGAAAGTGTGCACCGCGCTCGCCGGGTTCGGCAGATACGAAGCATTGGCGGCAAACAGCACGCCCGACGTGCCGAGCGAGACGAAGGCGTCACCGGCGCCCACCGTGCCCATGCCGCAGGCGGAGGCTGCGTTGTCGCCGGCGCCGCCCGCGATCGGGATGCCGGCGCGTATACCCCATTTCGATGCGAGTTCGGCACGCAGTGCGCCAGCCTTTCCGGTGCCCTCGACCAGCGACGGCATCTGCTTCTCATCAAGCGAGGTCGCGTCAAGCAATTCGGCGGACCAGCGCCGCTTGCCGACATCGAGCCATGAGGTGCCGGCCGAATCGGACATTTCCGAGATGTGCTCGCCGGCCAGCCAGAGCCGCAGGTAATCCTTGGGCAGCAGAACCTTCGCCACCCTGGCGAAAATGGCCGGTTCGTTGTTCTTGACCCAGGCGAGCTTCGGCGCGGTGAAGCCGGGGAAGACGATGTTACCTGTGAGCGCGCGAAAGCGCGGATCGGCATCGAGCGCTGCCGCCTCGGCATGGCTGCGCGTGTCGTTCCACAGGATGCAGGGACGCAGCACCTGATCTGCTGCATCGAGGAGCGTCGCGCCATGCATGTGGCCCGATAGGCCGATGCCTTCAACAGCGGCGAATTCCTTGGGATAAGCCGCCTTGAGCTGGGCGATGGCCGCCTCGCAGGCCCGGATCCAGTCGGCGGGATCCTGTTCAGACCACCCGGGATGCGGCCGGGATACATCGATGGCGGCGTGGCCGGAGCCGATGACAGTCTGCACGGCGTCGATCAACAGCGCCTTGACGCCTGACGTGCCCAAGTCGAGGCCGAGATACATGGTGTCCTCCCCGTGCCGTTAATTTTTTCGGATCCCGAAAAAATCTGGCTTGGCCAGTTTTTAAGACAAGATCGGCTTGTGGTCAATTCTCCGACAAATCGGCCGCGCGCCGCGACAGCAGTCCCGACAGCGGACTGCCGGGCCGAGCCATCGAACGCTCGGCCGTCAGCGCCTTGGCCAGCGCAGCCTCGCCGGCACGCAAGGCAGACTCGATCAGCGTCAGGTCGATGACGTCGCGCTGGGCGTGGCTGCCGCCGAAACGATGGGCGATCGCCCGGATCGGCCGGATCAGGCGGACGGCTTCGGCGTATCTCCCTTCGCCGAACGCCTTGATGGCGAGCGTCAGCGGATGGCCGACGTCCCGGGTGAAGGTCGCGTTGTCGTCGCTGCCGCGCATGGCCTCGCGCTGCGCCTCGAGCAGGGTCCGCGCCGCGGCATCGTGGCCGGCGGCGACAAAGGCCATCATCGCGTGGGCGTCGTTGAAGGCGTAGTTGCCGGAGCCGGCCTTGGGCAACCAGTTGGCGGCCAACGCCGCCCAGCGGTCGCCGGCATCGACGCCGCCGAGATAAAGCCGCCACAGGATCGCCGAAGCATCGACCATATTGAGCGCCAGTGTCGATCGCTCGCCGTAGATGGGGCCATCATAGAGCGCCAGCACCTCGTCTGTCTCGCCAAGGTCGTAGTGGAAGAGCGCCAGGTGCCACCAATTGTGCACTTGCAGGAAGCTCTCCCGTGTCCATGCCTGGGGACTGGCCCTCATCCAGGCAATGCCATCCCTTTGCCGGCTTTGCATTTCCATGACGTGCGCCACGGCATGCTGCGCCCAGCCGTCGCGCGGTTCGATCTCGACCGCGATGCGGCCAAGCTTTTCGGCCCTGATATAATCGCCCATCTCCTCCAGCCCGAAGGCCTGCATGCCCAGGATGGCATGGTAGCCCGGCATGCCGCTTTGCCAGGAAGGCAGCGCGCGGCCGATGCGGTCGCGCAGCATGCGGGCATTGCCGGTGAAGAAGTCGATCTGATGGCCCACCTGAAGCGCGACAGCGTCAAGCGGGAAGTCGATGGTGATGTCCTCGAGAATCCCGGCGGCCTCATGCCAATGCCCGCCGGCGAGACGGCCGAGGGCCGAGACATGCGCCTGCTCATGCGCGGTCGCGGCGAGCGGCAACGCCGCCTCGTGGCAAGCCCTGGCCACATCGGTCGCCTCGCGCTCGGTGGCGAGGCCGAAGAGATAGCCCTTGAAGACATGCGCCATGACGAAGCCGGGATCTTGCGCGATGGCGCCGTCGATGGAGCCGACAGGATCTCCTATGAAGCACTGCAACTCGCGCACGGCCCGGCTGTACGCAACGAATCCAGCTTCGGTCGCCCCCGACAATGTCAAGCCGACTGCATCCTTGACTGGCATGCCTCCTCCTTCAAGAAACCGCGCGTCCGATCCGGGGCCATGGACAGCCGAGGCGGCCGGTCGCCGGCTGGGCGCCCTTAATTGCCAGAGCGCATTGCCATTGTGGCTATGCCGGCGCCGACGAGCAGCGTGCCGCCGGTGCGGTTGAAGATGCGGACCGCCCTCTCGTTTCGCACGACCTCGCGGGCGCGTGCGGCGATCAAGGCGTAGCCGAAGGCATTGGCAAAGGCGAGCGCCAGGAAGGTCGTTTCGAAGATCAGCATCTGCGTCCAGAAATCGGCGTGCCGGTCGAGGAACTGGGGCAGGAAGGCGACGAAGAAGGTGATGCTTTTCGGGTTTAGCGCGGTGACCAGCCAGGCATGCGCCATCATTCTGGCCGATGACACCAGATCGGTGCGAGGCTCGGCTTTCAGCGTGCCGCCGGCGCGAAACAGTTTCACGCCGAGATAGATCAGGTAGACCGCGCCGATCAGCTTCAGGATGGTGAAGACCGTCGCCGAAGCCGCCAGCAACGCACCGATGCCCAGCGTCGACAGCGTCATCGCGGTGAAATCGCCAAGCGCCACGCCGACCGCCATCGGCAGGGCCGTGCGCCAGCCCTGGCCAAGCGCGTAGGATACGACCAGCAGGATGGTCGGACCCGGAATGATGAGCAGGACGGTCGATGCAGCGGCGAAAGCGGCCCAGGTCTCGAAGGGCATGTCTGTCTCCCTTGGGTTAAGGAGAAGGATAAATCCTCAGCCCTGGGAGAATGTAAAGAGGCCGTGTTTGTTATGCGCGAGTCCGTATGCAGCGGGCCAGGCACTGTTCATGGAACTTCCGCGCCATCAATTGCGCCAGCGTTGGGTCGGCGTCAGTTCGCGCCGATCAGCGTGCTCACGATGTCGGCCAGGCTGACATTGGCACCGAGGACCAATACGGCAGCGGCAATGGCAGCGCCAAACAGCTTGATATCGGTTATTAAAGTCTCGCACATGGATGCCCCTCGTTGATGTCCCGGGGTAGAAAGCTCCGGTGCCCGGATTGTGACTCTATCTGGGTCTTTTTGTGCGGTGGCCCGTTCGATGCCAAGGCAGCGAGTTCGACAGCCACCCCGGACCGCGCGCAAACGCAGCCGGTTCAAGGTCTTCACGCTTTATCAACCATGATTGGTGAAAATGCCTTCTATCCGGCCGGACCGTGCTTCCCGCCGACAGCGTAGGGTTTGGTATATGCGTGAGTTGCCGCTAGGTCCGACGCCGAAACGAAACGGCGACGCGATGGAAACCGATCATCATCTCTCCCGCCGTGCGATCCTGTCTGGGGCAGGGGCGCTGGTGCTGCTTGGCGTCGCCGGTTGCTCGACCTCCGGCGGCGGCCTGCCTGCCCTCGAACTCGACGACGTCACCACCGGCTCGGTGCGGCCGATCCGGCCATCGATCAGCGTCGACAAGAACATCACCAGCCCCGACGTGATGTATGCCTCGCTGAACGACAATGGCTTCAACGTGCCCGAGGTGCCGTATCTCAAGGTCAAGCCGGAATTCCGCCGGCAGATCGTCGTCGATACGACAGGCGAGGCGCCCGGCACGATCGTGGTCCATCTCAAGGAGCGCATGCTCTATCTCGTCCAGCCGGGCGGTGAGGCCATCCGCTACGGCGTCGGCATCGGCAAGGACGGCTTCCGCTGGTCGGGCCGCGCCAACATCCAGTACGGCAAGGAATGGCCGACTTGGACGCCACCGCCGGAGATGATCCAGCGCAAACCCGAATTGGTGAAGTGGCAGGGCGGCCAGCCCGGCGGCCTGGACAACCCGCTCGGCGCCCGCGCTCTCTATATTTACCAGGACGGCAAGGACACGGGCTATCGCATCCATGGCTCGCCCGAATGGTGGAGCATCGGCCAGGCGATGTCGTCCGGCTGCGTGCGCCTGATCAACCAGGACATCATCGACCTCTATAGCCGCGTGTCCAAGAAAAACCCCGTCGTCGTCATGTGAGCGTTCCGGGCCGCCGGACGGCGGCCCTCTGTTTGGGCATGACGACCCCCACTCTTCCGTTGCGCGATGGCGAAAGACAGGCGAATGTGCCTGCGATTCATTGCCCAGGGAGACGTCAGGAATGGCCGGAACTTTCGTTATCGCGCAAGGCGGCGGACCGACCGCCGTCATCAACCAGACGGTTGTCGGGGCGACGCTGGAAATCCGCAAGCGGCATCCCGGTGCCAAGGTGCTGGGCTCGATCCATGGCGTGCGTGGCATCAGGGACGGCAACTACGTCGATCTTTCCGCAATTCCCGAGGACAGGCTGCGGCTGATCGCCGGAACGCCGAGCGCAGCACTCGGCTCGACGCGCGACAAGCCGGATGCCGCCTATTGCGACGTGATCCTGAAGGGACTGAAGAAAGCCGGCGCCGACGCCTTCATCTATATTGGCGGCAACGACACGTCGGGCACGCAGCAGATCCTGACCGATGCCGCCGCCGGTGAGATCGCTTTCGTCCATGCACCCAAGACCATCGACAACGATCTCGAGGAAAACGACCACACGCCGGGCTTCATCTCGGCGGCTGAATTCGTTGCCGGCGCCTTCCTCTCCGTCGACCTCGATTTCCGCGCCCTGCCCGGCATCTATGTCGGCATCGTCATGGGCCGGCATGCCGGCTTCCTGACCGCCGCGGCCGCCGCCTGGCAACTCGATCCGGAAAGCGGCCCCCACCTCGTCTACGTGCCGGAGCGCCCGTTCTCGGCCGCCGGCTTCATTGACGACGTGCGCGCCACGCTCGACCGCCACAAACGCTGCATCGTCGCCGTGTCGGAAGGGGTGAGCACTGCCGACGGCAAGGCGCTGGTCGAAAGCCTGGTGCCGCCTGAAAGGCTGGAACGCGACGCGCATGGCAACGTCAAATTGTCCGGCAGCGATCTTCCGGCGGCGCTCGAGCGCGCTCTGGCGGAGGGCCTGCCTGGCAAGCGGGCGCGCGTCGATGCGCTGGGCTACATGCCGCGCGGCTATATAGGCGCCATCAGCGCGGTCGACGCGCAGGAGGCCTTCGACGCCGGCGCCTTCGCCGTCTCCGTCGCCGAACAGGGCGGCGGCTCGGTGGCGCTGCAATATGACGGCACCCGGACCGTTCTGAAGAAGGTGCCGCTCAAGAACGTCGCCGGCAAGACCCGCCATATGCCCGACAATTTCATGAAGCCCGACGTCAACGAACTGTCCGATGGCGGCATGGCCTATCTCAAGCGGCTGGTGCCGGAGAAGTACAAGGTCGGAAAGCCGTTCGTTTGATGTCGGGCTCGGACCTCATTCCAGGCTCGCTCGCGATGCCGGGCTCGCTAGCGATGCCGGGCTGGTTCAGCAGGACCATTGTCGACGACAAGACGACGATGCTGACCGAACCTTACGTGCACAGTTTCGTGCGCGCCAACCTTTGGCATCTGCGCGGCCGCGATGCCGATCTGCTGGTCGATACCGGCATGGGCATCTGTCCGCTGGCACCGGAGATCGAGACGCGGGATGGCAAGCCGCTGCTGGTCGTCGCCACCCATATCCACCTCGACCATGTCGGGTCGCTGCACGAATTTGCGTGGCGGGCGGGGCCAAGCATGAGTGCGGCGCATTTCGAGACCATGGATGACGCGGCGACCTGCGCCTATATGTTCCATGACCTCGAAGGCGCTGTCTCCAGGCTGCCTGCGCCGGGCTGGAAAGCCGCCGACTACAAGATCCCGCCGGCACCCTTGACGCGTTCCCTGGACGAAGGCGACGTGGTCGATCTCGGCGACCGCCAATTCCGGGTGCTGCATCTGCCGGGCCATTCCCCGGACTCGATTGCCCTGTTCGACGAGGCGGACGGACTTTTCTTCGCCGGCGACGCCATCTACGACGACATGCTGATCGACGATCTGCCCGACTCCAACCGCGCCGCCTACCGCGCAACGATGCGCCGCCTGCTCGACCTGCCGATCCGCATCGGCCACGGCGGCCATGGACCCAGTTTCGACGGCAAGCGCATGCGGGAGATCGCATCGGATTATCTGCGGAAGACCAGCGAGATCCATCTCTAGCATTGACCATGAGCGTGCCGCCACGGCTGACAATGCGCCGGACCGCCCGTCATCCGAAAAGAATTAAATCTTTGTAATATCGGCTAAAAACCTAATTCGTCCGCATCGGCGTCCTAGATTCCGGCTCATCGACCTGAGCGGCTGCCTCATGAAGCGAGACAGGCAGCCGCTACAGCCGATACGCCGAATGGGCCGCCTTCCGAGACTGGCCACGGCGCCGAACCCAATGTCTCGCACGGACAACGACCATGTCATCCCTCAACATTCTTCGCAGACATCGCGTCGCCGCATTGCTGGGCGCCGCCCTCATCATCAGCCCTGTCGCCTTCTCGGTCGTCAGGGCCAATCATGCCCAGGCCGGCACAATGACCCCTGTCGCCGGCGTGACCGCGCCAAACGGCTCGTTCGCGCCCATCGTGGCCGCCGACAAGCCGGCGGTGGTGACCGTCACCACAGTCATGCAGGCCCAGCCTGCCAGCGACGATGAAGGCATGCCCCTGGGCAACTCGCCTTTCGATCAGTATTTCCGCCAGTTCTTTGGTGACCAGGGCATGCCCGCGCCGCGGACCCCGCCACAGCAGGCCCAGCGCGCAGAGGCACTCGGATCCGGCTTCATCATCGCTTCCGACGGCATCATCGTCACCAACAATCACGTCGTCGACGGCGCCTCTTCGATCAAGGTGACGCTCGACGACGGCACGATCCTTCCCGCCAAACTCGTCGGCCGCGACGCCAAGAACGACCTCGCCGTACTCAAGATCAAGGCAGACAAGTCCTTGCCGACGGTCAAGTGGGGCGACTCCGACAGATTGATGACCGGCGACCAGGTGCTGGCGATCGGCAATCCGTTCGGGATAGGCACCACGGTCACCGCTGGCATCGTCTCGGCACGCGGCCGCGACCTGCACAGCGGGCCGTTCGACGACTTCATCCAGATCGACGCCCCGATCAATCATGGCAATTCCGGTGGCCCTCTGGTCGACGCGAACGGCAATGTGGTCGGCATCAACACGGCGATCTATTCGCCCAATGGCGGCAGCGTCGGCGTCGGCTTCGCCATTCCGTCCGACCAGGCCCAGAAGGTCGTCGCCAAGCTGATGAAGGGCGGCAACATCGAGTATGGGTATCTCGGCGTCGAGATCCAGCCGGTGACGCCGGATGTGGCGAGCGCCATTGGACTGGATCATGCGGGCGGCGCCCTGGTTTCGCAGATCAATGGCGACTCGCCGGCAGCCAAGGCGGGCGTCGAAACCGGTGACGTCATCACCAACTTTGCCGGTCGTGAGATCAAGGACCCCAAGGATCTGTCGCGGGCCGTTGCCGATGTCGCGCCCGGCGCCCGCGAGACGCTTGGCGTCTGGCGCAAGGGCAAGGCAGTCGACATCGCCGTCGATGTCGGACGCAATGGCGACGATGTGAAGACCGCTTCGGCGGCCGATGGCGGCACGCCGCCTGCCGAGCAAGGCTCGCGGGTTCCAGCGATCGGGCTCGGCCTGATGGACATCACCCCTGATGTCAGACAGGAGCTTAATCTCGCTGACAATCAGCAAGGCGCCCTGGTTGCCAGGGTCAATCCCGACAAGGCGGCCTCGGCCTCGGGCATCCAGGCCGGCGACATCATCGTTGCTGTCAACCAGGCATCGGTGAAAAATGCCAGGCAGGTCACCCAGGCGATCGCGCAGGCCGGCAAGTCCGGCCACAAATCGGTGCTGCTGCTGGTGGAACGTGACGGCAGCCAGATCTACGTTGCGGTGCCGTTTGCCAATGGCTGAGACCTGACTGCTGGATTGGGCAGGGCTCGCCGGTAACGAGCCCTGCCGCCATCTTAATCAAGGTCTGGTCCCTCAAAATTCCGGTTGCCCGCCAAGCCATCTTCGAGAACATTGCATCAGGCCGATAGTGGCTTGATGCAAGAGGGAATTGCCGCGATGGCCACCCGAGGTTTCTCTTCAGGACGGCGCCCGCCCGCCGATGGCGATGCGCGCATACCGCCCGGCCAGTATCTGGAACAGGGCTTTCCGGTCCTGTCGGCCGGCCCCACGCCACAGGTGCGTACCGAGGACTGGTCGTTCACGCTGAAGCAGGGGCCGCGGCCGATCAAGAAATGGAACTGGGCCGAGTTCAACGCGCTGCCGCTGACCAAGATGACGCGCGACATCCATTGCGTGACCGCATGGACCAAGTTCGACACGCCCTGGCAGGGCGTGCTGGTCGACGACATCCTTGCCGATGCAGGCATCGAGCCGCCGACCGCCTATACTCTGGCACTGTCCTTCGACGGTTATACGACCAACGTGCCGACAAAGGACCTGACCGACGGCAAGTCCATGGTGGCCCTGCTCTTCGAAGGCAAGCCGATCACCGCCGACCATGGCGGCCCGGCGCGGCTGCTCGTCCCGCATCTCTATTTCTGGAAATCGGCCAAATGGGTGAACGGCCTGCAGTTCACCACGCGTGACGAGCCAGGGTTCTGGGAATTGCGCGGCTACCACATGTATGGCGATCCATGGCGCGAACAGCGCTATACGGACGATCCATGAGCGATGCCGCCACGGCTCGGTCGCCCTGGCAGACAGTCGGCATTGTCCGCATCGAGAAGCGCACGCCGCGCGTCACCAGCTTCTTCTTGCAGCCGTCGCGGCCGTTCGACTATCGCGCCGGTCAGCATGTCGATGTCAGGCTGACGGCGCCGGACGGCTACCAGGCGCGCCGTTCCTATTCGATTGCCTCCGCGCCCGATAATGACGGTATGGTCGAACTGGCGATCGAAAAACTCGATGATGGCGAGGTCTCGCCGTTCTTCCACGAGGTCGCCGCGGTCGGCGACGAGATCGAAATGCGTGGACCGCTTGGCGGTCATTTCGTCTGGCCCGATGATGATGGCGGGCCTCTTCTGCTGGTTGGCGGCGGCTCAGGGGTCGTGCCGCTGATGTCGATGGTCCGCCATCGCGCCGTGCGCAAGTCCACGGTGCCTGTCGCCTTGGTCTTTTCGGCCCGGATCTGGGACGAGGTTATCTTTCGTGACGAACTGATCGCCCTCGACGATCGCAGGGACGGCTTCGATCTGGCGCTGACGCTGACGCGCGAAGCCGCACGCCGACCGTCCGATTATTCGCGGCGAGTGGACGTCGCCATGGTTGCGCAGCTCATGGCGCGGCTGCCTGGGCCGCCGTCCATCGCCTTCGTCTGTGGCTCCAACGCCTTCGTGTCGGCCGCCGCCCAGGCGCTGATCGATGCCGGCATGCGGGCGGGCGCGATCCGCACCGAACGTTACGGGGTTTGACCTAGCGCAGCCCGTGAGACAGGGTGTTCAGCATTGAAATCGGGTTCGGCAGGTAATACCTTGTCTGCATAGGGTATTACTCAGGAGCGACCATGGCCACCACCGTTACCGCAAAGGGACAAGTAACCATTCCCAAACCGGTCCGCGATCTCCTTGGGATCGTCCCCGGAAGCAGGGTCGATTTCCGGCGTGCCGCCGACGGAAGCGTTGTTCTGGCTCGTGTCGACAAGGAGCAGCCCGAGAGCCGCTTCGCCAAATTGCGTGGCCATGCCGGTGAGGGGCTCACAACCGATGCGATCATGGCGCTGACGCGTGGTGAAGCGTGACGCTGGTCGATACCAACGTTCTGCTCGACCTTGTCACGGACGATCAAAACTGGGCCGATTGGTCGGTTGCACAACTAGAGGCAGCCAGCATCGAAGGACCATTGCTGATCAACGACGCCGTCTACGCCGAGCTTGCCGTTCGCTATGAGCGTATCGAGGACCTCGATGCGTTTCTAGCTGCGGCCGGTCTTGAAATGGCTCCCATGCCCAGAGCAGCCCTTTTCCTTGCCGGAAAAGTATTCACCCAATACCGAAGATCGGCAGGATCAAGGACAGGCGTGTTGCCTGATTTCTTCATCGGAGCCCATGCCGCGGTGGGGCGGTTGCCCCTGCTGACCCGCGACGTCGGCCGATACAGGACCTATTTCCCGTCCGTGAGGCTGATCACTCCGGACCCTTGATCGGCCATCGGACGGCCTTTGCCTCTCAGTCGGCCGGCGAGAACTTTGCCGACACCAGCTGGAACGGCAGGGCGCCATAGGTGGCGACGGCGGCCTCGTCGTTCCACTCACGAAACTGCCGCGACGGCCGCGCTTCGAGTGTCAGCGCGTGCCGTGCCCCGTCCAGCATCACCTTGCCGCGGAAATGCAGCACTCGCTCCTTGCCGGATCGGCTGATGGCCATGGCGCGCAGGCGGGCGATGTGATGGTCGTCGGCATTGATTTCCATCTCTATCCGGCGGCGCACCGGCGGGATGCCGATCCTGACGATGACGTCCAGCATCATCTCCCCGCTCGTTGGCGGACACGCGATGATTTGCGAAAACACCAGTGGCGCCGACGCGCCTGCCGGCTTGTGGGGGGCCCGCCTGCCACGCCATGCCCTGGCCGGCGGCTCCTGTTGCAGCCGCCCCTTCTTCCGCTTCAGGCGCAATTGCTTGGCCAGCCCGCGCGACAGCCAGACCAGGCCGCCGAAATCCGTGCGCGGCTTGGCCTGCAGGATCGACGACCAGCGCGACAGCCCCAGCCGGTCGGCCATCTCGACGATCCTGCCCAGCGTCGCCTCCGGCACCGGAATGCCGATCTCGTGTGCAAGATAGGACAACGCCACCGCTGCCGGAACGGCAAGACCACGCCTGCCGACGATGTCGAGGAACACGTCCCAGTCGACGTCGCCGCCCCGGATGGCGACGGCACAATCGACAAGCCAGTCGCTGTGGGTGTGGGCGTCGAGGCCGCCATGGGCGATGGCCAGCGCCATGCGGTCGGCGGGCGAGGGGACGAAAACGCCAACCCCGCTGAACTCAGCCGGGATGGCCCGCTGCCAGATCGCCAAATCGTCCTCGGCGCTTGGCTGCGACCCGTCATAGCCGAGCTGATGCAGGTCGATATCGCCGAAACTGCCCTTGAAGAAGTTCATCGACCGCAGCGACGGCAAACGTGTCCGCAGATATTGCGCGCTGACGCCCGAGGCGATCTGCCAGTCACGATCGCGCAGGACGTCGAAGACGGCGGCCATGTCGCGCGGGCGCACCAGTATGTCGATGTCGTGCGCCACCCGCCCGCGTTGCGCCGACGCGTTCAGCGCAATGCGGCTGGCACCCTTGATCAGCATGATGTCGGCGCCGATCTCCACCATTGCCTTCAGCGCGGGTTCCGCCTCGCGCATCGCCATGCGCGACTTGGTCCACAACATCTTCTGCAGGCCGACAAGGCGCGGATAGGCGGAATGGGTGGCCAGCTTCCTGCCGAACCTGTCGGAGATCGCGGCGAGCAGCCGGTGTTCGCGGAACGAGACGAGATCGATGTCGTTCTCGTCGAGCCAGCGTCCGGCAAATCGGCCAGCCAAATCCTCATCCTGGAGCAGCGCGGCCTTGAGCAACTGGTCAAGCTTGCCCGTGGGCCAGGACCAGCCATAGTCCGGAAACCGGCGGCCTATGCGGCGGACCGCCATCAGGCGGTGCCCGCCTTGTTTCGCGCCCGCCTCTGCAGGGCGAGCCTCGCGACTTCGAGATAGCCGCGATCGCGCGCCGGGTCGCGGCCATAGGACAGGCTGCCCGGCCTTATGCGGCGCAAGGCCAGGACCTCGTCGAGCATGGTCAGGACAAAACCCGCTTCGCGCACCCGCGCGATCCAGTCGATCATCTCGCCGCGCCCGCCTTGCGGGTCGAGGATCGGCCCGACGCTCTCGACCACCGCCCGACGGATCATCATCGTCGTGCGCGACCAGCCGGCCAGCTCAGGCCCTTCGGGCAGGTCGGGCCGGTTGTTGCGAAAGACGCGCCAATGCGAAAAGACGCCGGCGGCGCCTGGGTGACGATCAAGATAGCCGAGCTGCTTTTCGATCTTGTCCGGCAGCCAGAGATCATCGGCGTCGAGCGTGGCCACCAGCGGCGTCGAGAGGGCCGCGAGCCCCCTGGTGGTGGCGCTGCCGGGGCCGGCGTTCTCCTGCCGCAGGACGGTGACCGGCAGCCTCATCGCGTTGATCGCGGCAACGGTATCGTCCGTCGAGCCGTCATCGACGACAATGATGGCTTCGGCCCTGACCGTCTGAGCCATCACCGAATCCAGCGTCTCGGCGATGGTCGCTGCCGCGTTGAAGGCGGGGATGACGACGCCGTAGCCGGCCATCAGAGGAACCGCCACTGCGCGAGGTCCTTGAAGTCGAAGATTCCCTCTATGCGCCGCAGGCTGGGATCGCCCCTGCGCCGTTTCATCGACTTGTAGATGGCGCGCATGAATTCGCGAAAGGGCACGTCGGCTTCCTTGGTCATGTTGCCTGGGTGGCGCCGGTAATAAAGTGCAACCGTATCGGGCATAGTGTATTTCGCGTCGCTCTCAAAGACCCGCAGCAGATAGTCGGTGTCCTCGGCCTGCCTGAATTCCTCGTCGAAGCCGCCGATGCGGTCGACGAGGCTGCGGGCGAAGATCCCGGCGGACAAATGGATGCCACGCACGGTGATGGAGTGGCCGCCGGCGGCGGGCTCCAGCGTCTCGCCATCCAGTTCGTCGACCAGCGTCATGCGTGAATAGGTCAGTTCGAGTAGCGGGTCCCTGTCGAAACAGGACAGATCCGCCTTGAATCGCCCCGCAGGCGAAATGTCGTCCGAATCGAGAAACGACACCAGCCGGGTTTGCGGCAGCAACTGCCGCAGCCCGGTGTTGCGCGCTTTCGTGACGCCCATGTTCGGCTGCTCGAAAAGCCGTATGCGGGAGGTCTGGCGCATCATCGAGCGGACCGCCGCATTGGAACCGTCCGTGGAGCCGTCATCGACCACGATGATATCGAGGTCGGCGTCGTCCTGTTGCCTGAGCAGCGAACGCAGCGCGGCGCCGACATAGGCTTCCCGGTTGTAGACAGGCATGATCACGCTCAGCGTCATCGGTGGCTCCTCGACCGCTGCGGGCCGGCACGTTTTGTGATGGTGGCAGAGCGCGGCATCATGGGCCCTGCCAATCGGTGGGGCTTTTGAGCTCGAAAATACCCGGGACCTCATGCAAGGCCGGATCGGCCTTGCGCCGGCGCATCGACTTGTGGATCGCACGCAAGTGGTTGCGGAGCCTGCCGCCTTGGTCCCTGGTGACATTGCCGGGGTGGCGCCTGTAGTAGATCGCGACCGTATCCAGCAGTCTGTAGTTCGGCCCCGTCTCGAAAACGCGCAGCAAATAGTCGGTGTCCTCCGACTGCTCGAACTCCTCGTCGAAATATCCGACGCGGGCGACGAGCGCCCGACCGAACAGGGCGGCGCTCAACGAGATCCCCCGGACCGTGATGGTCCGGCTGTCTGCCGCGGGCTCCAGGGCCTCGTCGTCTATCCGGTCGGCCAGCGTCATCAGGGAGTAGGTCAGCTGCAGATCGGGATCGGCCTTGAAGTGGGCAAGGTCGGCCTGAAAGCGACCCTGCACGGAAAGGTCGTCGGAATCGAGGAATGAGACGAGGCCGGCATCCGGCGGCAGCTGCCGCAAGCCGGCGTTGCGCGCCCTGGCAACACCCATGTTGGCCTGCTGGAAAAGCCGGATGCGTGGCGCATCAGTGGCCATCGCGCGAACGGCTTCGGCCGACCCATCGGTGGAGCCATCATCGATGACAATGATATCCATGTCCACGTCGCCACATTGCCGCAGCAGGGATCGCAAGGCCGGGACGACGTAGTGCTCGCGATTGTACACCGGCATGATCACGCTCAGCTTCACGGCGCGCCCCGCGTTATGAAATCCGCGATCGTCCCGGCAATCTCGTCGGGCCGCGTGCCCAGCGACAGCCGATAGCACGGCAGGCGGCGCGTCAGATCGCTGAAAAAGCGGAAGCCACTTTCCCGCTCGCCAGGCATCTGGGCGATCCCCGACGGCGCCAGTGCGATCATGGCGTCCTTGCGCGACACCGGCGTAATCGAGCTTGCCTCGCCACCGCTGATATGTGGCACCATCAATGCAATCATGTCCAGCCGCCCGGGTATCGGCCTCGCCGCAATGTCATCGACACGGAACTGGTATTTGCCTTGCCAGTTCAGCGGACCGTGGGATCCAAGCCGCTCCTTCAATCCAAGCCTGCGGAACCCTTCCGGATCCTGCTTGAGCGTGGCAAACAGCGGATGGGCGGTGACGTCTTCGGCGAGGTCGATCAGCACGTAGTCGTCGCCGACACTGTCGAGTCCGTTGAGCAGCCCAGCGACGACCGTCCCGGATTTGCCTGCTCCGCCCGACCCGGCGAGAAGGACGCCCTTGCCGCCGATGCCCAGGCTTCCGGCGTGGGCCAGTCGCATGCCGCGCGCCGCATATTCCCAGTGCAGGAAGGGCCGCAGCGGAGCCCCGGGCTCCCAGGGAGGGAAACTGTCCTCGGCCGTCATCAACTGCACGCCGACACGTCGATCCGGGTCGTAGAACTGCCAGAAATCCAGGTCGTGGTAATGGTTGCCGCGCAACCCTGCTTCCGCAAGCCGGCTGGCGAAGCCATGCTGCGTGAAGGGCGAGTTTCCCCAGCTCTCGGGCGCGGCAATGCCGTCGATGCCGGGATGCGCGACGAAGATGCGGCACGCATCGGCCGGCGCCTCATCGTCTCTCGCGGCGATAAAGCCGCTGGCCACCGCATCCGCCAGCCCGCCGGGGTTTAACTGCGCGGTCAGCGTCAGCCCAGGCAGGCGGACCGCGCGGGTCAGGGGATAGTTCGCGCTGCAGCTCTCGGCCTGCGCCAGCACATAGCGCGCGTAGTCCGCTAGGTTTTCAAGGGTCACTCTCGGCATCGCCTGTTCTACCCCGGCGCCGCTTGGCTGCGCGACCGCGAAGCGCCCAAGGCGCTCAGGTCGCCTGCTTGAGCGCGGGCCAGCCGAGCGGCTCCTCGACCTCGTGGATGGGGTCGACGACGATCAGGTCGGCAAGGTCGTCATGAATGTCGACCTTGAGCGGCTCGGTGGTATCGGCGAGTTGGGCCAGCAATGCCCCGGAAAGCGGTTGCGCCGCCGCATCGGAAACCGCCGCGAGCAGTCCGAATTCGAGCAATTGCGAAACGAAGCCGTCGATGTCGGCGGTGCTGAGTGGACCGGCGCCGGTCACGGCACCGCTCAGTTCTGCGGCGGGCACGCCCGATGACAAGGCATCCCAAAGCCTGCTGCCCGAATCCGAGAAGCCGAAATATTTCCCGGTCGTCAGATCAAGGACGACAGCCTCGCCGTCGAAGGATTCGAAAACGATGTCCTTGCTTGCGATCGCATAGATGCCGGATTCTCGCATGGCTGTTCCCCCGCCAAGGCCGGCCCGGGAAACGTTCCCCCGCTCTCAAGGCTCGACCCACCGTTGCAGACGCGTCTAACCATTTGCCGGTTCGTTGGCAAGATGGAAGCGCGCCTTCCGGTCAGGCCTCGATTTCGAGCGCCGAGCGCGGCTTCGAACAGCAGGCGAGAATGAAGCCGTCATCGATCTCGTGATCGAGGATGCCGCCATTGTGGCTCATCTCGACCTCGCCGGAAATCTTCTTCACCTTGCAGGTTCCGCACAAGCCGAACTCGCAGGCGGCGGGGATACGCACGCCCGAAGCCCGTGCCGTCTGCAGCACCGTCTGTCCGGCGACGCACTCGGCGTCGACATCCGATAGCGCGAACCGGATGGCTGTCACGGTTTCGGCAGGGACACCCGCGCCGCCTTCCCCGGGCGATGCGAACGGCGCCGGGATCTCCTCGACCGTCGGTGCGGCAAAGCTCTCCTGGTGGTATTTCGTCATGTCGAAGCCGGCGGCGTCCAGCATCTGCCGCACGGCGCGCATGAAGGGATCGGGGCCGCAGCAGAAGATTTCGCGCTCGCGGAAATCGGGCGCCAGCAGCGGCAGCCGGATCGCGTCGATGCGGCCCATATGGCCGAACCAGCCCTCGCGGCTCGACCGCTCCTCGATCATGAAGCCGAGCGACAGGCCCGGCATGCGGCTGCCGAGCAGTTCGAGCTCCTTGCGGAAAATAATCTCTTCGGCGCGCCGCGCGCAATTGACGAAGCCGACATCGGTCCATGGCGCGCAGTCGTTCAGCCAGCGCAGCATCGACATCATCGGCGTTACCCCGGACCCGGCCGAGATGAACAGATATTTTGCCGCCGGATGACTGTGCAGCGAAAAGTCCCCGGTCGGCCCGTAGGCCTTGACGTGTGAGCCGGTGACCAGGTTGTCGAACATCCAGCGCGTCCCGATGCTGCCCGCTTGCGCCTTCACCGTCACCGCGATCGAGAACGGCCGTGAAGGCGAGGACGACAGCGTGTAGGTGCGCATCAGCGGCCCGTCCGCCGTCGGCAGTTCCAGCGTCACGAACTGGCCCGGCTTGTAGCGGAACCAGGTCTGGTTGTCGGAGCGGAAGGTGAAGGTCTTGACGTCCGGCGCCTCGTCGCTGACGCTGATCACTTCCAGGACCTGGAGCCTGTCGTTCCAGGGCGCCATCTGGTCGAGATGGCGATAGAGGCCAAGGTCGGTCGTCGCGTTCATCCCTCAGTCCTTCTTGCTCTGTTCATGTCGTGAGCCCAACCGCGAGGCACTTTTGGGCGACATGAGCTAGGCGACGCTGCGCAGCGCCGGACGGCCGCCTTCGGCAAGGCGCGGCCCGATGAAGCGCGCGTACCAGTCGACGAACTGGATGACGCCGCCCTCATGCAGTTCCGAATAGGGACCCGGCTCATAGGCGGGCGACAGGATGCCGAGCGCATTCTCCTCGACGATGCGGCGATCCTGGTCGTTGGTTTCCACCCACACATGGGTGAGGTCTTCGATCGTATAGTCGACCCCCTCGACAGCGTCCTTGTGCACCAGCCACTTGGTCGTCACCGCGGTTTCCGTGGCGCTGATCGGCAGCACCCGGAATGTCACCGCGTGGTCGATGAGGATGTGGTTCCATGTCGTCGGATAGTGGTAGTGCATCAAGGTGCCGATCCGGTCGGCCGAGACGGTGTCCGACAGGTTCTTCCCCACCGCCCGCTTGCCGTTCATCGTGTAGCTGACGGCGTCGCGCAGCAGCGGCGCGCGGGTTGCGCGGTACTGCCCGGCCGGATCGATGCGGAACTTGCTCGGCAGGCCCACGGCCTCGCACTTCGCCCAGTGGGCGAGCATCTCCGGGTCGCTGTCGGCGCCTTGCACGCCGGTCACCGTCGGCGCTTCCGGGAACGTCTTGCAGAGCTCCGGATGATTGCCCGCGCAGTGATAGCACTCGCGGTTGTTTTCCCACACCAGCTTCCAGTTGCCCTTCTCGATGATCGTGCTCTCGAAGGCTATTTTCGCCTCGCGCAGGCGGTGCGGCAGAAGATAGGGTTCGATCATCGCCCGCATCGGCGCGAAATCGGCAGGCTCTTTCGCCAGGCAGACAAAGACGTAGCCGCCGACGCTTTCGCAGGCCACGGGCTTCAGGCCGAACTGGCTTTTGTCGAAACCGTCGGCCATCTGCCTGGCGAACAGCAGCCGGCCGTCCAACTCGTAGGTCCACTGGTGGTAAGGGCAGACCAGCTTGGCCGCGGTGCCCTTGTCGGTGTTGCAGACACGGCTGCCCCGATGGCGGCAGGAATTGTGGAAGGCGTTGATCTTGCCTTGCTGGTCGCGCACGAGAACCACCGGATAGTCGCCGACCTGGACCGTGATGAAGCTGCCGGGCTTGGGCAGTTCGCAATCGTGACCGATAAACAGCCAGTCGCGATACCAGATCAGCTCCATGTCGAGCTTGAAATAATCCGGATCGGTGTAGAAAGGCTGCTCCAGGGAAAAGCCTTCCCTGCGGCTGTTCAAGAGCCTCAGCATGTCGGCGCGAGCATCCATGTCCTGTCCTCATATCCAAGGACTGAACTGGTGGTGACGGAGGAAGGATTGGATGCCCGCCGGCGAAAGCCCGGCATGCATCGTCCGCCTCTTGATCGCCCACCGCGATCAGTCGAGTTCAACAATCTCGGGCTGGTTTCCGGGCTCTGGAGCTGTCCTTGCGGACCATCGCGACACCTTCCCAGGCAATCGCCCAGTGGTCTCCCGTTGCGACTTGAACTCCACCACCGTTGCGGGGGCAGCGCCGGAATCTGACCGGCTTCCCAATTCTCCGCCTCGCCTTCACGAAGCGGCACCTGAGATGTCGTGATCTAATCACGCGCGCTTGCGCGCCATCGGCATGAAAACGACATCGTATCCATGCCGCGCGACACGGATGGTAAATCCCGCTGACGACAATGAAGCGGCATTTTTCCCCGATTTCCAGCGCGGTTTCTCGCTCGCCGGAATCACCCTTCTGCGAGGGCCTCCAAGCAAAAGGTATCGAAAAGTGACTATTAGGGTCTTCTAAAATCGAACCGAACGGTTCGTTTCTGTTGACAGTGCGTCCAGCATAGTGTGAACGCCGGCTAGCAAGCTCTCCATCGGCATCGTCATGCAATACTCCTAAATGCCTGAAAAGACTTCATAAAAAAATCCTGCTGGAAACCAATTCGGCAAATTCAAGCGCCGGACTCGCGGCTGTTCGAAACAACTTCGTGATTGGAAAAGGCGAAGCCGTCGTCCCACATCGGGGCGGTCCGAACGACGCGAATTACTAAACAGGCACGCCGCTAGACGGACAGCAAAAAGAAGATACTGGAGTACCAAAAAATGAAAAAGATCATCCTCACTGCCGCGGCTCTTCTGGCCATTTCCGGCAGCGCCTTTG